>JAISNW010000231.1 GCA_031276055.1 Deferribacteraceae bacterium
CATTTCGAACAGTCTGTATCATATCAGCAAAAGCACCTAACTTCTGACGGATAGAGCGGATATGCATGTCGATAGTGCGGCTTGCCCCCACATATTCAAACCCCCACACTATATTCATAAGCTCATCTCTGCTATGCACCCTTTCCGGATTTTTAATAAGAAATTTTAATAATTCAAACTCTTTATATCTAAAATCTTCTATATTCTTCCCATCAATATTTACAGTGCGCCTATCTAGGTCGATAGTAATCTCTCCAATGCTTAGAAGCGCCGCCGCCGCCGCCCCTGAACGCCTCATAAGGGCGGCGACCCTTGCTGTAAGCTCCATAACGCTGAACGGTTTACAGATATAGTCGTCTGCGCCTATATCAAAACCTTTTAATTTATCTATCTCGGAGCTCTTCGCCGTCACCATAATGACAGGGATATTCCCTAACTTTCTTACCTTTTTGAGAAGTTCATAGCCGTCTATATCTGGCAGCATTATATCTAAAAGCGCCAGTTTAGGAAACATATCCGAAAAAGCAGCAAGAAAAGATCCGCCGTTTGCAAACGAGCGGACTTCATAGCCCCCTGCCTTCAGCGCATAGGCTTCTAATTCTCGAATATCAGGATCATCTTCTACTATGTAGATCATCCGTAAGCTCCTTTCCGCTCGCCTGTTAGGGCGTATATCACCCACTGGGCGATCCCGCAGGCGTGATCTGCAATCCTCTCTACAATTTTGGCTGCAAGGAGAAAATCCATAGCGCTTACAGCTAGATTGGGGTGGTTTTCTACACTCTTTACTAGATCAGCCTTTGTTTCAACAAAGAGCGAGTCTACATAGGAATCCCCCTCTATCGCCTGAAATGCAAGGGTTGCATCCGCTGTTACAAAGGCGTTTATCCCCTGCCTTATCATCTCGGAGGCTGCTTCGCACATAAGCAGGAGCTTTGCTGTATCCATCGTTTCACTGAATTCAGGGCTTAACAGCGAGAGATCGCGGCATAGATCTCCAATGCGCTCCATATCTGATATTATCTTCAGGGCGGCGGATATAAGGCGCAGATCCCCCGCTACCGGCTGTTGAGTGGATAGGAGGTTAAAACAGAGGGTTTCTATCTCGTCTTGCAACTCATCGGTCTTATGTTCATATTTAACAGCTTTTTTTGACCCTTTCCCTTTGGCAATGCTCTGGGATGCGCTCTGTATAGCGCTCTCTATAATCTGCCCCCCTTCTACAAGGGCTTTATGTATCCCGCTCATCCGCTCAGCAAACTTTGCTCTTAACATCTATATCTCCTAACCAAACCTTCCGGTAATATAATCTTCTGTGCGTTTGTCTTTGGGGCTGGAAAATATCTTATCGGTGCTGTCAGCCTCAATTAACTGCCCTAAGAGGAAGAACCCTGTTTTATCTGATATGCGCGCCGCCTGCTGCATATTATGAGTGACGATAATTATAGTATAATTTGCCTTTAAGTTACATATTAATTCTTCTATTTTTAGCGTGGATAGCGGATCTAGGGCTGAAGTGGGTTCATCCATAAGGAGAACTTCAGGATTAACCGCTAAAGAGCGCGCTACGCAGAGGCGCTGCTGCTGCCCCCCTGAAAGATCAAGAGCGCTCTTTTTTAGACGGTCTTTTACCTCTTCCCATAAAACCGCCGCCGTGAGCGACCTCTCCACTATCTCATCGAGCTGCGCCCTCTTTGCCACCCCATGAGTTTTTGGACCAAAGGCGATATTATCATATATGCTCATAGCAAAGGGGTTAGGTTTTTGAAAGACCATCCCTACCGTTTTTCTGAGCACATTTACATCTATTGCTCTGAAAATATCTCTACCGTCAAGTCTAACTTCCCCTGTAATCTTGCAGTTCACCACTAGATCGTTCATTCGATTCAAAGTTTTTAAGAAGGTGGATTTGCCGCAGCCGGAAGGTCCTATCATAGCGTAAACCTCCCTCTCTGCAAACTCAATATTGATATTATAAAGCGCTTGAAAATCCCCAAAGAATAGGTCTAACCCTTTAACTTCAATCTTATTGTTCATAAGAAACCGCCTTTTTTGCGATGTATAAAGATAGGGCGTTCATCCCCGCCACGAGCGCTAAAAGCACCACCGCCGCCGCCGCCGCTTGATCTGTATTAAAGCCCTCGCTGGAGAGCACATACATATGAACCGCCAGCGTCCGTCCGCTTGAGGCTAGACTTGTGAGAGTTTTAGCCACTGTGCCCGCTGTATAGATAAGAGCCGCCGTTTCCCCTACAATCCTCCCGATTGCAAGTATGATCCCCGCCATAATCCCCGGCGCCGCCGCAGGAATCACCACACGGAAGACGGTTCTAAGCCGCGTCGCCCCCAATGCAAAAGAACCTTCCCGATAACTTGAAGGCACTGCAATTAGAGCCTCTTCTCCTGTGCGGATAATGACAGGCAGCACCATAATAGCAAGCGTCAACGCACCGCTAAGAATAGAAAAACCCCAACTTAGAAAGGTGACAAAAAAGATAAGCCCGAAAAGCCCGTAAACTATCGATGGAATTCCTGCTAAAGTTTGCACCGCTAAACGTATAAAGGTGAGAAAACGCGACTGTTTTGAATATTCCACTAGATATATAGCAGTAAAAAGCCCTAACGGAACAGAGACAAGAAGGGTTAAGAACGTCATAACGGCGGTGTTTATGATAGCGGGAGTCATCGAAACATTTTCTGAAGTGTAGCGCCAACTGAAGAGATCGGGTGTTAGGTGAGGCGCTCCGTTTATCAGAATATAAAAGATAATTATAAAAAGGGCCGCCGCCGAAAGAAAAGCCGCCGCCCAAACTCCAAAGTGAATTAGCTTATATATATTCATAAATCTCTATGAGTGCTGCAATCTATTAATACTAGAAATATAAAAGAGGATGGCGTTAATAATTAATATAAAGATCAATAAGAGCGCCGCCGTTACAAAGAGGGCGTCTCTGTGCAGATCTGCAGCATACCCCATTTCAAGCACTATATTTGCAGTCATCGTCCGTAAACCTTGGAATACTCCAGCAGGCATACGCGCCTGATTGCCCGCGACCATAACCACCGCCATAGTTTCGCCTACAGCGCGCCCTATCCCCAGCACCACCGCCGCCGTCACCCCGCCCGCCGCCGCAGGAAGAACGGCGCAGAATATACTCCTCTCTCTGCACGCTCCCAGCGCCACTGCATTTTCATAGCATGAGGCGGGAACTGCCCTTATAGCAGCTTCACTGACAGCAACTATGGTGGGTAAGATCATTATTCCCAATATTATAGAGGCGGTGAACATGGAGAGCCCAGAGCCTCCAAAGATAGTTCTTACTATAGGAGCTAATAGCACTAGACCGAAGAATCCATATACTATAGACGGTATCCCTGCCAACAGCTCCACTGCGGGTTTCATCAACTTATATAGAGAGGCGGGGCAGTAGTATACCATAAAAACTGCCGTGAATATCCCTATCGGAGTTCCCACTATCACCGCTCCAACCGTAACACAGACGCTGCCTAAAATCATAGGGAGCAGCCCAAAAAACGGCGGAGTATCAACAGGCGACCAATCAGTTCCTAGCAAGAGGTTTGCTGCACCTATCTTAAATAGAGCGGGCACCCCATTGCTAAATAAAAAGATGCAGATAAGGGCAAGAAAGAAGAGAGATAGGATAGATGAGCCTAAAAAAACAAGGCGCATCACCTTCTCCCGCGTATGAAGCCCGCCCTTGCCTGCTGTCATAGATAATTTTACCACTTTGTTTTCTTACCGGTGAATATATCTTTAATTTCGCTGACGGTGAGGGAATCTGTATCATTCTTCTTGTTTACAATAACTGCTAAACCGTCAATAGCTATGGCAACGCTATTCAACTTCTCCAACTCCGAGCTTTTAAGTTCTCTGGAAGACATCCCTATATCGCAGGCGCCGTTTAGGACGTTGTTTAGCCCTGTGGAAGAGTCGCTCGTCTGCACTTCGATCTTTAAGGCGGGGTTCAGCTTTCCATACGCTTCAACAAGTTTCTCCATTATCGGCGAAACCGAAGATGAGCCCGCAATAATCAAGCGCCCTGCAACTTTTTTGGAGGTGAAATCGGGGGCGATCTCGTTCACAGGGATATAACCGCCTTTAGCGATAACCTCTGCACCCTGTTTAGAGAGGACAAAAGAGATAAAATCAGCGCCGCCTGCCGTGGCTGCGCCTTTATAGGCAAGGTTAAACGGTCTTTTTAAGGCGTAAGTTCCGCCCTTTATATTCGCCACTGTAGCGCTTACTCCGTCTACCCTTAACGCCTTTACATTGGAGTTAAGAGAACCGAGCGATATATAACCTATAGAGTTGGGGTTGCCCGCCACTGTGGAGAGCATAACATCGGTCTTGTTGGTGATGATGGCGTCTTTGGTGGTCATATCTTTTCTACCGGCGTCAGTTCTCACCTCCACCCCTGTAAGCTCAATAAATGCACCTCGTGTGCCGGAGCCTGATTCTCTACTCACTACAGATATTGCGCCCGAAAAAGCATAACTCATAGCAGCAGCTCCGAAGAGTAGACAGACAACTAAAACTTTCTTCATATAAAAGTTCCTCCTTTATAAGTAATCTGAACATTACATTAAGAGTGTAAAATGCCTAAGCGCTCGGATGTAAAATTTGTGTAAAATATGAAGAGAAGGGGCTAAACGTTCTGATAAGCAGAGAATTAGGGTTATACAATTTTACCCAAAAGTCTTTAGCAGTTTTTTCTTGCCAATAATTCATAAAATCGTTAGCATGTTATTATTATGGCCAAACATTTTATATCTTTTCTAGGGACTGGCGGACCAGGCGGATACCGTGAAGTATCATACGATGGCGGCGAAAAGACTAAATTTGCTCAGATAGAGATCATCAGAAGGCATTGCTCTGAATTTACTCTAAATGATAAATTCACCATCTTTCTAACTAAAGGGGCGCGTGAAAGAAGTTGGCAAGGCTTAACGGCGGAGCTAAACGGCCTGAATCTTCAAAACCTCCCTAGATTTGGCGATAAAGACATTTGCGATGGTGCAACAGAGGAAGAGCTATGGCAAATCTTTGAAAATATCTATGAGACTATTGCGGCAGATGATGAGGTTATCTTTGATATAACGCATGGCTTTCGTTTTTTGCCAATACTTGCCATTGTTGCCTTAAACTATGCCCGCACTCTTACAAATTTTACTCTGAGAAAGTTTTATTATGGCGCAATAGATGATTATAATAATAACATAGGCTCAATACGCGATCTTAGCATGTTTGATGATATTTTGCAGTGGAGCTATGCATCCAACGACTTTAATAAATACGGAGTGTCAGCAGAGATAGTAAAGATGTTGACGAAAAACAAGATTAAGAGCAACCCTATCAAGAATATCAGCAATGTTTTAGCCACAGTTAGGGGGCAAAAGATAGTTGAAGGGGAGGTATTTCAAAGATGCAAAAAATCTCTAAGTGATTACAAATTGTCTGAGAACCATAGCCCCCAGATTGATCGTGTATTGGGATTAGTGGAAGAAAAATTGGATGCAACCTCTGGAAGCAGGCGGGTTCATGAGCGCCACTCTGATCTCAATTGCGGCTATGTTAAATTGTGCGGCGAAAGTTTTTAAGGCGCACGGTTCTGTTGCCGAGTTCTTCAAAGACGCCGCCGTCCCTTTTAACTCTGGCGGCTTTCCCGCATGGTTCAAAAGAGAGTGGGATGCGGTCGGTTTAAGCGAAAAGTTTTTAGAAGCGCTTGATAAGGTAGATAAACTTTATCCCTTTAATCCTGTAAAAACTCCCCTCGTGCCTATAACCAGCCTTATCTCTTTGGAGAAAACCCCCGCCGCCCCAAAAGTAGAGAGTTTTTACAAAACGCTCCCCTTTTCTGCCGATACCGCCTTCCCTGTAGGCAAGGGGGATTATAAAGGTGATTTCGCCCTCATATCAAAGAAGTTTAACGAGGGGCTCGCCCAGCTGTCCAAAAAGTTTAAGGAAGGCGGTGAAAACTCTGCACAACGTTACCTAAGCGGTTTAGACGCCCTCTTTCTCCTCTCGTTCGCCAATGTGAGCGCAGTAGATGCAGTATCTGTCCATATATACTCCAAGGTTTATGCGGCGTTCGCCGCGGGTTTATATGATAACCCTGAAAACCGCCTTACCATTATAAAAGGAGAGTTTAACGGGATTCAGAAGTTTATCTTTAATGAGGAGCAAACCTCTAAAAATCCATCTAAGATCCTTAGGGGAAAGTCGTTTTACACCACCCTCTTATCTGAGGCGGCGCGGCTCGCTCTTTCTAGGCAGGTGCAGACAACGCCTATTATCAACGCGGCGGGGCTCTTTGTTATCTTAGCTAAAGGGGGCTGCAGCGAAAAGCTAAAAGAGGTGAAATCTACAATACAGAACTGGCTCTATGAAAGATATTATGCAACAGTTTCTTTCAGCATAGGTTGGCTGGAAGGGGTTGCTGAAGATATGGCGGGCGATTTTACTAAGATATGGCGTAAACTCTCCGATCGGCTCGAGGCGGATAAGGCGTCTAAGTTTGATCTTAATCAGAGAGCGGCTGTATTTTCTAACTATTTAGACAACTTCAGAGGCGATAAACTCTGTCCTTATTGCGGCAGAGAACCTGCAACAGTCGACGGTGCGGGCGATGCCATGTGTCCAGCTTGTGCAGAATATGCTGAACTAGGCAAAACCTTAGCAACAGGCGGCGCTAAAACTATCACCTTTTATGAGAGTTCGGAAAAGGCGGAGAACAACTTCTTTGGTCAGATAAGTTATAAAGATTCATCAGGCCAGCCTCCCGACAAGATCATAATGGAGATCGACATAGACAGCGCCTATATAAAAACAGATGATAACCATAAACCGTTGACCTTTGACGAGTTGGCGCGTGAGAGCGGTTCAACCCACCTTGCTGCATTGAAGGCGGATATAGATAATCTGGGGAAAATCTTTGCCTTAGGTTTAAGAGATAATCTTAAAAAGGCATCCCTCTTTCATATAGCAGAGCTCTCTTTTAGGTTGAATATCTTCTTCACCTATATCTTGCAGAAGTCTGCAAAGGGTAAAAATATCTATATGGTTTTTGCAGGCGGGGACGACCTTTTTGCCATCGGTTCTCGAGACGACATATTGGAGTTTTCCCTCCTTGTATCAGAGAAGTTGTCAGAATATACAGCAGGCGGCGCAACCATCTCTTCAGGGATAACGCTCTTTAACCCCCATACACCTGTCTGGTTTATAGCCAAGCAAACAGAAGACATCCTCTTTAGAGCAAAGGAGCAGAAAAACACTCTTGCAATCTTTGAGGCGGTATTGGGCTACAATGAATTCAAAGAGGAGCGGGAGGCTCTCAACGCCCAATTTAAGAGTATGAACGCCCTCTCATCATCCTTTTATTATAAACTTTTGAATATCGCCGAAAGGCGCAATAGATACGAACAGCGAGGAGAGGCGGAAGGGCTCTTGTGGGATGCACACCTTCGCTACACCCTTGCCCGCATGAAACTCTCTGAAAACGAGAGAGATAACGCGCTAAAGGTATTAAGCAGGCTGATCGATGAAAAAACGGGGCTGTTTAATGCGCTGATTTCCCTTAAAATATATGAAGAACGCAGCAAGAGAGTAGGAGGAAAAGATGGGGATTAACAGAGACGATCTTATAGGTAAGATAAAAAATGCCGAAACAATTGCTAAGAGAATTGATGAAGAGAGGCACAATGCCAAATCTAGGGATAAGTTAAACAAGATCACACAGATTCGCTTATTTTACGATGAATTGCAGAAACTCCAAAAGGATGCAAAAAAATTGGATTTTAAGCTGCTTGTTCCATCTATCTATCTTGTAATGTCAAAGGTTGCTTATTCGCATGGCAGAAAATTAATTGGCGAGGAATTGCGAAAATTCTTGCAAAATAATATAGGCGGGATAGAAACTAAGGAAGATCTTGACAACTTTATGCTCTATTTTGAAGCCGTTTTAGGCTATTACAGATACTTTAATCCAAGTGAGAGTTAGGGAGGGGGGTTATGTCGCTAAAGATAGCACAGTTTGATTTCATTATTGAATTAGTAAGCGGTCTGCATATAGGGGGAAGCGGGGCTGAGATGCGTATAGGCGGGGTTGATAACCCTGTGATTCGAAACCCAAGAACCGATCTGCCCATAATACCCGGCAGCAGCCTGAAGGGGAAGGTGCGCTCTCTATTGGAGTATTACTATGGAGAGAGAGATTTAAGTGTAAAAAAACTGTTTGGTTACTCCGCTGCTGACAAGGTCGAGGAGATCACCCGCCTTTTGTTTGCAGATGCAGATATAATATTGGGAGAAAACGAGAGGGCTCTCTTTGAGATAAAGGCTGAAACAGCTATGGACCGTAAGAGCGGGAAAGCAAAGGACGGAAGCCTCCGCTTTTCAGAACGGGTGGTAAGCGGGCAAAAGTTTTCTGCTCATATCTCTATGAAGCTCTTTGAAGGCGATGATGAGAAAGAATTCACAGACATCCTTTTCAAGGGGCTGAAACTCCTTACTTTAGACGCACTCGGCGGCAGCGGAAGCAGGGGTTACGGACGGATTAAGATAGAATTTCAAGATTCTGCACTGCAAAAGTGTTTTGATGATACAGTAATAAACTAGCCTTATGGGATACCTTAGATTCAAAATAACCCCTAAATCCGCTTTCGGCACCCTGCCTGCATCGGATACGCTCTTTGGGCAGCTCTGCTGCACCCTCCGTCTGTTAGGAGAGGATCTAGACGCCCTCTTGAAAGGGTATGCTGAAGATCCGTTTGCGGTGCTCTCTAATATGCTCCCATTAGATTTAGGCAGCCTCCCCCCTCTTCCAAAAGCGCACACTGAAGAGAGCGAGCGGCTTATGGGTGAACGTAAAAAGTTAAAAAAGCTGAACATGGCGGCTATTCCTAATATAGA
>JAISNW010000049.1 GCA_031276055.1 Deferribacteraceae bacterium
ACATTGCCGCTTGTGCGTCAAACTCTATAACCTTCAGCCGCTTAGAACGGCGCACCAGCTCTTCTGTTAAACTGGCGGCGCCTGGACCTATCTCTATAACGGGCTCATCGGTGGAAATCTGCGCCGCATCCGCAATCTTAGATATATAAGCGGGGTTTGTTAGAAAGTGCTGCCCTAACGATTTTTTAGGGTGGTTAGCTCCGTTTAGAAACTCCTTTATCAGCAAGAGCGCCTCCTTGCCAACTCATGGGCTAATTTTACAGCGGCGCGCAGGCTGCCTGCATCGGCTGTCCCCCTGCCTGCTATATCAAATGCTGTGCCGTGATCCACAGAGGTGCGTATTATAGGGAGGTTTAACGTTACATTGACGGCAGAGCCGAAACCGTCTATCTTTATAGGGATTAAGCCTTGGTCATGGTAGATAGATATTGCAAAATCAAAGGTTTCTGGGCGGGCAAAGAGGGAATCGGCGGCAAATGCGCCGCGGGCGTCTATCCCTGCGGCTTGGGCGGCTTTTATAGCAGGTTCAATTACAGCGCCTTCTTCATCCCCTATAACGCCTCCGTCCCCCGCGTGGGGATTTAAGGCGCAAACTGCAATCCGTGCAGAGTTAATCCCAAAGAGAGCCGCTGCAGCATCGGCATTTTTTATAGCACGTAAGATAATATCTTTGGTGATCGCCTTTGCAACATCTCTTATAGGTATATGAGTGGTAGCGGTAATAACTTTATAACGCGGTGAAACAAGGAGCATGGAAAAATCTGTGCTGCCTGTGAGATAGCCTAAATACTCTGTATGCCCAGTGAAAGGGTATCCCGCTAAAAAGAGGGAGCGCTTGTTGATAGGGGCGGTGGCAACGGCGGATATAAACTTCTCCTGCGCCGCTCGCACTCCCGCTCTGATAAAAGATGCGGAAAGCTCCCCATATTCAGCAGAACAAACCCCATGCCTGATAGGGGCGTCTATAGTGAGTTCGCTCTCTATTATTGAGTATACAGGCGGTTCGCACTTTAAGATGCGGCGGAAGGCGTCATCAAGGATAACGCGTTTGCCTATAGGGATAAAGGGAAAATTTTTTATAAAATCACCGTCTAAGAGGAGCTTCGCCGTAATTTCAGGACCTACTCCTGATGGATCTCCTAATGTTATCCCTACAAGATTATTCACCTCAAACCGCCTATTGTTTATAATCTCATTTACTATAAAAGTGCGCTTTTAGCAAGAAATCTACAGAAGATTATAAAAAAAGATTAAAGTATTGCTAATTTTTGCCGATAAAGTCTGTGTTGGGCAGAATGTTAATTGATATAGATAGCTATACTTTCATTCTGTTTGTGTTGTGTGTCTTGTTCAAAAATACACGTTGGTATTAAAAGAATTAAGCCGGCGGATCTTTTGAAGGTCTTCGCCGGCTTTTTTCGCATGGTAGTTGTTAATATGGCAATTGCATTTTGCTGATTAATAACTGCAGCCGCTCTAAATGCGCCTAATTGCGCCTCAAATAAAGGTGCGTGCACCATAAGGGTGAAGGAGCGTATAAGCGGTATAGTAAGTGAGATAGCGATCGTTGGTATTAAAACAGTTAAGCCGGCGGATCTTTTTGGAGATCTTCGCCGGCTTTTTTTATGGCATTTTGGAGGTGTTGTGTTGTCCATAGCTTGCTTAAAATAATTCTGTTTCACGCTCTCTCACCAGCTAGGGCGGTATCAACCGTCGGTATCAGCGCAAAAAGGTATGCGCAAAAATTTAATCTTTCCAGCCGTTTTACAAGGAGGTAATTATGGCTTTAGTTATTTATAACAACATTTATTCCGTAGTGGCGCAAAATAGACTCGCCACCGCAAACAGCGCTATCTCCAAATCTATTGAACGTCTATCCAGCGGGCTTAGGATCAACCACGCTTCTGATGACGCATCAGGGCTCGCCATCTCTGAAAAGCTGCGCTCTCAGATCAGAGGGTTGGCTAAAGCGAGCTTAAACGCCCAAGACGCAACAAGTTTCCTGCAAACTGCCGAAGGGGGTATGGAGGTTATCAGCGATATGCTCCAACGTATGAGGGAGCTTGCCGTTCAAGCCGGTAACGGCACCTATACCACTAACGATCGTAAAGAGCTTCAAAAAGAGGTTGATCAATTGAAAGAGGAGATCAACCGCATCTCCGCATCAACAGAATATAACACTAAAAAGCTCTTAACAGGCGATTCCGCAGCGCTCTGGTCTACAAATGATCCGTCTATGATCGATGCTATCGTTCGCGGCGCCCCCGCTGAAGGAAACTACAAGCTGGAGATAGAAGCTGTCGCGGGCAAAAACTATGTCTATAAATCAGATATTATGGCGTATGAAGAGCCCGAAAAAACCATAGACAGCTATGATTACAATATAGCTATAGCTGGCAGCGGACTTTCATGGGTTACCTTTAACAACGCATATGGGGAGATAGAAAAAGAGTTTGATCTTACTATCAATTACAGCACTGCCTTAGCTAGCCTTCAAACTTCAATAGCTACGGCAGGTATATATACAGGCAAGCTTGAGACGGGCGAAGATTCCAACTTGGCAATGGCAACTTATAATGTATATAATGGTTCTTCTTTCCCAGCTTACCTATTGGTTGAATCTATTAAAGACCTTGATCTGACCAAAGATACCCTTACCGCCGCCAATATCGGTCAATACTTTAAGTTCTATTCCTATAATATAGACGGCAAGAGATATGAACAGACTCCGGCTAGCGTTTCAGGCAGCGTAATTGCCATCGCGGGAGCGGCGATTGACCTTGGCGCTAATGCTAAGATAGCTAAAGGGGATAAACTCCTCCTCTCCAAACAAGAGGGTTATCAAGGTACTCCTGTAGGCGTTACAATGCAGCTAAGCGATAATGGAGCTAGATATGTGTTTACTGGCACTTTTGCTGAAGAGTATGCAGTGGTTCAGATGGATGACGGCGGGGAGGTTACGGTTGGAACTTATATGTTTATTTACAGTATGAGTGCAAGCAATCCCTATGCCCAATTCACCGTCACTCCGCAGATGGTTACTAAAAAACTCCTAGAAGTGGAGGAAGATAAAACCACCGCAGATGTAAATGCAGACGCCTCCAAGATCATCGGCGGGTTATATCCTGCCGGAGCGGATGTTGCAGTAAGTAACACAGGACCTGTTGTTGAGGGGCAGAGTATTGAAAAGATATACTTTCAAGATTACAACCTTCATGCAACAATTGCTGGTGACAATTGGGATAACGATAATGGGAGCTATATGATAGAAATCCTTAAAAGCGGCAGCTTAAGCTCCTTAAGCACTGACGATTTCAGCATAATCTTTTTGGATGCAGAAACAGGATTGGAAAGGAAATTAACACCTGGAGGTGCAATATCTGGTCATTTCGGCTATAATTCCGCAACAGGCACACTTTTCATCGAAGGGGCACCTGTTATAGGGGGGACAGCCCAATTCACTATAACCCTTAGCGCCACAGCAAACGGGAAAGCAACCGCTGGGGACAAGCTCCTTGTTCAGAGCTACCATAACCCTAGCATATCTTCGACGGGTGAAGTGAGGGTTAGCGTTGACGGACTTTCGTTGAATGTGATGCCCGAAGCTATCGGGGAATTTAACATATTCAATGTTGAGTTGGATTCAGCCGGCAACTTTGTTAAATCGCGGATCATGGTTTCCTTACATAGCGATAAATCCGGTATAATCCGCTTTGAAGATCCGGAAGCTGAGGTGGCTGAACTCTCCACAAGGTTGCGGGATATCCCGCTTTTTACCAACGCTGATGGTAAAAATATCTTAGACAACACTCAAGAGCTCACTATCTTCGGCAATGGGAAAACCGCTGTGGTATATGTTGAAGGCAGCGACACTGTGGAAGATTTTCAGAACAAGCTCAACGCCGCCCTCTTAGAACTCGGCATGGGAACCGGAGACAGCGTAGTGGATGCTAACCTCGTGCACTATGTTACTGAAGAGGATGCCACCGAAGGCGGAAACTTCGCCGTGGCTGGAACCTTCATCTTACAAGGCGCAATTGCGGGGAAGAACTCCAAGATAAATATCATAGGCGACCAAGATTTAATCAACGCCCTCTCGCTTACCTGCATTCAGACGGGGGCGGACAGCGAACTGGATGTTACCGTCCGCAATGCCCACAACAACAAATTCATAGGGGAAGATACCATAGGCGACGGTGTTTTGCGGGGGTTAATTGAAGGGATCGATGTTAAGATAACCAATCCAAAACTTATCACCACCTACAACACTGAAACAGGAAAGATGAGATTCACAGCGGGAGATGAACCTATCAAGGTAAATCTGCACATAGTGGATAACCGCACCGAAGTGCAGATAGGCGCTAACGAGGGTCAAACCTTTGATATATCTATCGCTCAGATGGACACAACTGCCCTTGAGATAGACGATGCCTTTGTTATCACTATGGAAGAGGCGCAGAAGGCGATCACAAAGTTCAGCCAAGCGTTAGAAAGAGTCTCTAGCGCAAGGGCGACCATAGGGGCGCAGATAAACCGTTTGGATTACACGATAAAGAATTTAGCAGTCTCTAGGGAGAATCTAATCTCCGCTGAATCTCGGATACGGGATCTCGATGTGGCTGAAGAATCTGCTGCATTTGCAAGAAATCAGATCCTCGTAAACTCCGCAGTGGCGATGCTGGCGCAGGCAAACACCCTTCCGCAGATAGCATTGCAGCTGCTTCAATAGCACAACACAACACAACAACATAGAGGGGGGGCGTTCTGCCCCCCCTCGTCGTTGTAATTAGCATACATACAAAATTAATCAAACTTCCCTCTTGGCAGTTATTGCAATTTGAGAGTTATTAAGATATAAGCTATCTTAATGTATAAGAATATAGTTATATTGACAGGCGCGGGGATATCCGTGGAGTCCGGCATTGCTGCCTTCAGAGGCGGGGGCGGGTTGTGGGGAGATTACAAGGTGGATGATGTCGCCACCCTGAACGGCTACAGGAAGAACCCTGCTCTTGTCCACGACTTTTATAATAAAAGGCGGCGTGAATTAAAAGATGTTTCCCCAAACCCCGCTCATATAGCTCTTGCAGAGTTAGAGAAGAGCTATTCAGGGCGCGTCACGGTTATTACTCAAAATGTTGATGATTTGCACGAACGCGCGGGCACGAAGAACCTTCTGCATATGCACGGGGAGCTTTTAAGCATCCGTTGTGAAGATTGCGGTGATAGATTTAAGAGCGATGAGGAGTTTTCTATAGAATCCATCTGCCCCGCCTGCGGCAAGAAAGGGGTTTTAAGACCTGATATAGTCTGGTTTGGGGAAGTTCCGATGCACCTTGAAAAGATAGAACCTCTTCTGTTATCGGCGGATCTCTTCATCTCTATAGGAACGAGCGGCAATGTCTATCCTGCGGCGGGCTTTGTCCGCATTGCGCGCAATAACGCACGAACCGTTGAGATTAACCTTGAAGCATCCCTAACGGCAGATCTCTTTCATGAACATATTATAGGCAACGCAGGCGCTGTGGTTGTTGAATACGTTCAAAAGCTCCTTAAAGGCGGTGTATAAATGCCCCACCCGCTTTACTCCTTCATCGCTTTTCTGGTCTGCGTTGTCGGGGTTTATGCCGCTATTACGGCGTCAAGATATTTCCAACTTGTTAAAGGGTGGGATGAATACAGGGCGGCTTATTACCTTGATGATGTGCCGATGGTCACCACCGTTGACGCATTCCGCTGGATACATTATGCAGATGATCTTTTAGAGGATAGATATGACGTCTCGCAAAAAGACCCTCTGATGTATTATCCTGACGGTTCAGAGCGGATGAAACCGTTCCCCCTCCTCTCGCTCTTACTCATCCTAATCTCCGGGCTAAAAGATGTAAACCTCTTTGAAGCGGGAATACGTCTTATCCCGTTCTTGGCGGGGTTATTTGTATTTCCGCTCGCTTTCTTCTTTTACCGATTGGGTTATCCTGCAGCGGGGCTTTTAGGAGGGATCACCGGCGGTTTTTCTGCTGTATATTTTAACCGCTCCACCGCAGGGCGCATCGATACAGACTCTCTAAACCTATTCTTCCTCTTTCTCACCCCCCTTTTAATCCTCTTAACTGCTGAAAAGAGAGATAGAAGGGTAATATTCGCGCTATCCGCCGCAACTGGAATATCACAGCTCTTATTGCAGCTCTGGTACCACCATGCGATGTTTATAATCATATTCTTCTTTATATTCGCCTTCTCCCTCTTTTTATATAAACATGATCTAAAAACTATCTCTATCAGTTCGGGGATATACCTTCTCTTTGCTGGTCCGCAATATGTTTACGGCGGGATAACGCACCTATTGGATCTTATTGTATTCTACCTCTTCACCCCAAAAGAACAGTTAGGGGGGTATCCCAACGTTTACTATACCGTTACAGAGGCGGGAAAATTAGGGGTGGGTGAATTGCTGGGAGATATGTTTGTGCACCCCGTCGTCGCGGTATTCGCCTTCGCCCTCTTAGCTCTTATGGCGCATCGGTTGAATAAAAAGCTCTTCCCCCTCCTGCCTATCTTTCTTATCGGCATAATGGCATTTATCTCTTCCAGCCGTTTTGTTATGTTTCTTGCGCCCTTTATGGGGGTTGCTTACGGCTTTTTAATAAACACCCTTCTCCGCCTTATTCCCGCTGAAAATCGGGCGCTCTCCATAATAAAAGAGGCTGCGTGCTACCCTATATTCGCCATTATAGCGCTCTTGCTCCTTTTGCCTGCAAATGTTAGAGGGGTAAGAGCATTCTATATCCCTCCGCCCTCAATTTCGCCTTCACTATACAGCTCTTTTAATATTTTAAGGGATTATCTCCCTAAAGATTCCGCCATATACACTTGGTGGGATTTTGGTTTAGCAATTGAGGCGCAGGCTCAACTTGCCACCTTCCATGACGGTTTATCACAGAACACTCCAAAAACATGGCTTATCGCCCGCAGCTACCTGCTCTCTCAGGCGGATATGTCTAAACATATAGCCTATATCGCCAACAACGGCGTTAAAGAGCTTAAAAAAATATCGTTGAAACAGGGCGAAGCGCTTATTGACGCCTATGACGCACCGCTTGAAAAGGAGAATGTGTATCTCTTTTTCACTGAGGATATGATCGGCAAATTTAGCGCGATCCATTATATAGGCTCTTGGGATAACAGCAGCTTGGAAGATTTTTTTATCCAGCCTATACGGTGCGCTGATATATCCGATGTAGAGATAAACTGTGAGGCGGCGCGCATAAGAACAGATTTAGGATTGATGTATAGGGCAGGCTCCAGCAGCGCCGCAGCTTACCCCATAAAAGTAGTTGCAGAGTTAGAGGGCGGGGTGTTGCAGAGTGAACGCAATACCGATTTTCCGCAAGGGTGGTTCATCGTTGTCTCAAAAACCAGCGGGAAGACTAGGTTCGCCTTTATTATGAACAAACAGGCGTATGAAAGCTCTTTTGTGCAGCTATTCATCTTGGGTAAACCTGACAGCGAAAGGTTTGAAGAGGTAGTTAATCTATTCCCGCTCATGAGGCTTTTTAAGGTAAAATCATATGGGGTTTTTAAGAAAGATTAAATCGTGCGGGATTGATCTATTACTGTCGGTTTTAACAGGCGGGCTGCTCGCGCTTGCGTTGCCGGGTTTTAATATATTTCCGCTCGCATTTATCGGCTTTGCTCTCTTTTTCTACACAGCTGAGCGGAAGGTGATAAGCGCTAAGGTTATCTCTTTTATAGTTGGTTTTATCTTTTATACCACAGGGCTCTCGTGGATAGGAACGCCGATGACCCTTTTCGGTGGAGCGCCGCTGTATGCGGGGGTTGCCCTGGTTGTTCTTACAGGTATTGTAGGCGCTGCTCTATTCTGGTTTCCGTTTGGTTTAGTGTTTGATAAAACCCGCTCCCTTCTCCTTTCAGGGCTTGTTTTTATAGCTCTGGAGATGGCAAAGAGCAATATTCTCTTTGGGGGGCTGCCTTGGTTAAATATAGGGCAGACGCAGTATAATAATATATACGCTTTGCAGATCGTCTCTATAGGGGGTGAATACGTTCTCTCGCTGCTTGTCATCCTTATAGGCGGCGGTCTCTATAAAGCTATCATCCTGCGGCGGAAAGAAAACTTTGCAGCTCTCGCCGTCTTGCTTGTTGTTGCATTCGGCTATGGTTTTCTCCGTCTTGCTTTAAGCCGCCCTCTTGAACCGAGTTATACTGTCAGGTTGGTGCAGACGGGGCTGAAACAGGAGGATAAATGGGACCACAGCAAGAGGAACGAGGTGTTGGTTTTTCTAAAGAGAGAGGTATCTGATGCAATCTTCGCCGATGGGGAGTATGATCTGCTGATCTTGCCTGAAACTGCTTTTCCTACTAACCCATTTACTATCTCAACTGTAGCTGATCTCATAATGAGAGGCTCTATAGGGCATCCTATTATTTTAGGGTATGATCGCTACGAGCTCAATGAAGAAGGGGGGCGCGCCCTATTTAACAGTGCAGTTATGATAAACGATATGGAGTTCTCTCAAGTATATGATAAGATGAAACTTGCGCCTTTCGGGGAGTATTTTCCGCTGGAAAAGCTGTTAAAACCTATTAAAAAGTATTTTTTCGGTGATTCTACGGGCTTTACAGCAGGCAGCAAGCGGATTCTCTTTGAATACACCTTGCGCTATAAAGATATTAAGGCTGCTCCCCTTATCTGCTTTGAGGGGGCTTTTTCGGGAATAATTTCAGGGAGTGTGAACGCGGGCGCTAACCTTCTAGTTGTAATTTCAAACGATTCATGGTTCGGCGAATCTATCGGACGGGTTCAAAATTTCGCCATCAATATGGTTAGGGCGGCGGAGTATAAGCGGTATATCCTCCGTTCAACACAGGATGGGCTCACAGGGGTTATCTCCCCTTACGGCGGGATAACGGCGCGTCTACCTGAAAAGAGCTCCGCCTATGGAGATTTTAACTTTGAACCGATAAGCGATATAACTTTGTTTGCAAGATTTGGCTATATATGGTATGTTGTCACCGTAGCGGCTTATGCCTTTTGGTATGCTAAGTTTGCAAGAAAAAAAGATGCTCAAACCTTAGACGGAGGAAAGTTATGATTAGCGGACAGAATATATTGATAATATTGTTGGTGGTTGTCTTGTTGTTCGGGGCGTCTAAACTCCCGCAGATCGGCGAAGGGATGGGCAAAGCGATTAGAAATTTCAAGAAATCTGTGAGTGATCTTGATACAGATGTTGAAGATATAACCCCGCCTAAAAAAGTTGCCAAAAAAGAGAAGGAATCGGACGCATAACCCTAGTTTCATGCTGAAGGCAGGTATTTTAGCGCTTCATCCGTTATTAAAGTTTATTCTGGCGCTGATATTGATGATAAGTTTATCCCTCACAGACACCCTCTCGGCAAAGTTGGTCTTTTTATCTCTTCTAATTATACTGGCGTGGATAACCTCTTTTAAGGCTTTCTTTTCAACAATTAAACCTTTCTATTTCATCTTCGCCTTCACCTTTCTGGTACAGCTCTTTGTAACAAGAGATGGGCGGTTTTCTCTTCCAAATCCAGAGAGTTTTATAAATACGTTCAATATTACCTTAGGGATATTCCTCCTTATATCTTTCTCCCTTATCTTTGTTGCTGCAACTTCGGAGCTGGACATTCTAAGGGTTGTTAGATATATCTTTTCGCCGTTGAAGGTTTTCAGAATATCTCCTGATGATCTAGCGCTCTCCTGTTTAATAGCTTTACGTTTTATCCCCATATTAAGAGGTGAAGCCGAAAAGATAATGGACAGTCAACGTATAATGGGGGTGCGCCCAAAAAGGGGCGCAAGAGGTGCGTTCTTATCTACACTAAGAGCCTCTTTCTCACTTATAATCCCGCAGTTTACAAGGAGTTTCTATTATGCGGCGCAGATTGCGGTTACATTGCGCTATAGAGGAGGCGATCCAAATTTTTTTAAGCTCCCTCCCTTTGCGCTGAAAGAGCGGCTCATCTTAGCTGCAATACTGCCGCTGCCGTTTATAGCTTTTGGGCTGGGTTGTTAATATGATCTTGCCCAAACTCTCCCGCAGATTTTACACTTTCATAAAGGTTCTTGCTCTAATATGGGGGGTTGAGCTAGTTTTAAGAGGGGCTTTTGCTCTCTGGCAGCTTAAAAACTTTCCTCCCTCAAAGCTAGTGGATATATTGACAGCTTTTTATATAGGGATCCGCTTTGATGGGCGGATAGCGGCGGTTATTGCGCTTGCTCTCATAGTTTATATCGTCTGCCCCTCGGGGCAGAAGGTGTATAGAGTTTTTTACACTTTCATTGCAACACTGCTGCTCCTAACTTATATCGGGGATTTTGCCTACTATGCTTACATGAGCACAAGGATAAACTTCTCACTCTTTTCTGAATTAAACGATCTGCAAGAAGCTCTAGGGGTGGTGTGGAGCAGCTATCCTGTAATCCCCCTTGTTGTCTTGCTCATAATAGCAGCTCTCCTCTTTTACTGCATCTTTGGAAGTATCTTTCGCGGTAAAATTGAGGGGGCGTCCCGCAAAGATACCATATTCTCCCTTTCTGCCGCCCTATTATTTTCTGCTCTGCTCATATATGGGCAGTATACCCCCAACGCATTTCCGTTAAGGTGGAGCGAGGCATATTTTTCAGGCAAGCCGCTTTTAACCGCACTAGCCCTCAACCCTATTCAGAATATATACGATACAAAACCTAAGACAAAGATTAACGCCTATGACATAACTTTAGTTGAAGAGAGTTATCCGTTGACGGCGGATTTCTTAAAGATTCCAGAAAGCGAGAACCTCCGCCTTGACCGTTTTGTAGAGGGGGATAATCTTGAAAAGCCGAATGTGGTGCTAATTTTAATGGAGTCGCTGTCAACCCATAAGAGCTCGTTTATGTTTGAGGAACTTGCTACTACCCCCTTCTTAAAAGAGCTTGCTGCAGCTTCTCTATATTTTCCGAACTATTACGCCTCCGCACGCACCACAGCTAGAGCGGTATACTCCGTTATAACAGGGATTCCTGACGGGAATACATTTTTCGCCTCCAGCCCGAGAGATGCTATGGCGATTGACCAATTTACAATCTGGAATCAATTCGATGGGTATAAAAAGTATTTCATGATGGGAGGCAACGCTAACTGGGCTAATATCAGAGGAGTTTTAGCCAATAATATTTCTGGTATAAATATATTGGAGGCGGGGTATTGGAAATCCCCTAAAATTGACGTTTGGGGGATAAGCGATCTCGACCTTTTCAGAGAGGCTCATAACCTTTTAGAAAATGAGGAGTCTCCCTTTTTTGCAATTATTTTGACGGCGTCTTTCCACCGCCCTTTTACCGTTCCGAAAGGGTTGGCGGATTTTGACTACACAATCCCGGACGGTGAATATTTGGAAAGATACGGCTTTGTCTCAGATGAGTATCTCTCTATGCGCTTTTGCGATTACGCCGTCCGTGAGTTCTTCCGCCTTGCAATGGCTTCAAAATATTATGATAACACTATCTTTATTGTTACAGGCGACCATGGCATAAGCGAACGCTCCCCAAGCGCCCCTAAAAATTATCAGCTTATGAGTTTGCATGAATATCAGGTGCCGCTCATCATACACTATCCTAAAAAAATTCCTCAAGGGGAAGTTCAGCTCTCGGCAGGGGGGCATATCGATCTCTTCCCTACTATAGCCTCGTTGGCAGGGGTGGGCTATCGCAACACCACACTGGGAAGAGACCTTCTCGATAAAACTTTTGGGGATGATAGGTGGGCGTTTATAATGCGCTCATTCTTACAACCTGTCATTATCAGCAAAGATAGGTGTTTTGCCGCACAGATTAAAGGGGAAGGGAGATTTTACCGAAGAGATGCAGATAATATATCACAAGATTGGCAGGAGGATAATATCTCCGCAGAGGAGCTTGAAAGTTATCAGAGCTTAACTACAGGGCTTAGGGAGATGTCGCGTTACCTGCTCTACCATAACAAAAAGGGGGATATTCCGCATTAAAGAGCCCTCCTTTTGCATTTTTATTGCAAAATAAGAGGAGCGGTAATATATTTGTTGATAGATTGAGGTTTATATATTTAGTTATGGTCTTAAACTGTTTAAGGGGGCTGATTGCACTTTTTCTTCTAACATCTACGGTTTATTCAGCGGATAATTTTGCCTCCTTGCGCTCTGAATATGAGACTCTCGCCGTTTCGCGCAGCTTTAGCCGCGTTGGCATGGTGACGCTTGCAGAGAAGTTTTACCGCCTCTATGCTGCAAGCCCTAAAGGTTCTAATTCAGACGCCGCCCTCCTCTTTGCGGGCAAAGCGTATAAGATCAGCTTTGAAAAATATAAAGATTCTAAAGATTCCCTCACCGCACTCTCCTATTTTAGAACCGCTTACACCAACTATTCAACCCCTTCTGCGGCGGAAGCGTATCTGGAGGCGGCGGAGATATTTATTCAGTTGAAAGACCTTGCTTCTGCTCAATTCAGCCTCAATAGGCTTATAAATAAATTCCCTGATTCCACGCAGGCGCTTGCCGCTGCAGGTATGCTTGAGGATATAAACCGTATGGCAGGGCTAGAGGCGCCTGAAACCGACAATAACGCCAAAACACCCGCTAACCCGCAAGATACAGAAGAGCTTCTGCATATGCCGCCTGATATCTTTGGGGAGATTATCGCTGCAAACTTTGAGGGCGCCGCCTCTGCTAACGGCGGAGATGTTCTTATAAGCGATATACGTTATTTTTCCGCAGATGATTATACTAGGGTGGTTATCGACCTTTCCACATCAGCGAAGATCGAAAAACATTGGCTCAAAGCAGATCCAAAGGCGAAACGTCCGCCGCGGTTATATATAGATATATATAACTCCACCGTCTCCGATAAGGTTGCTAAACGGATGGATATTGCGGACGGTTTGGTAAAAAGTATACGGTGGGCTTATAATAAGCCTAAGTTAACAAGGGTAGTGCTAGACAGCGAGGCTATAGAGGAGTTTACAGTTTTTCAGATGGAAAATCCATATAGAATCGTCATAGATGTTACAGGGCAGAGGCGAATTATTCCACCGCAGCCTCCTTCTACAACAAACAGCGGCGGAAAACCGCCAGCTGCAACGGGAGGACCTACCTTAGCAAACGCTTTCGGCTTAAAGGTGCGCACCATAGTTATTGACCCAGGCCACGGCGGCAAAGACCCTGGCTGCAACTATTCAGGGTTGAAAGAGAAAGATATAGTCTTAGATATTGCTAAAGAGCTTAGAACCCTCCTTCAGAAAGATAAAGCCCTTAATGTTTATCTAACGCGGGAGAAAGATGTTTACCTTCCCTTAGAGGAGAGAACGGCTATAGCTAACAAATATAAGGCGGATCTATTCATCTCTATCCATATAAACGCTGCTCCGAACAAATCCGCCCGCGGCATAGAAACGTATGTTCTAAATGTAACAAACGATGCATCCGCACTAGAGGTGGCGGCTTTTGAAAATAAAGCCACCACAAAATCTATCTCTGATCTGCAAGGGATTCTTAAAGACCTTATGCTCAATTCAAAGTTGGAAGAATCGTTAAATTTAGCATATGCAGTTCAAAAAAATCTCGCCGCCACCTTAAAACTGTCTAAAGCGCAGAATTTAGGGGTAAAACAGGCTCCTTTTTATGTGCTGGTAGGCGCGCAGATGCCGTCTATCTTAATAGAAGCGGGCTTTCTCTC
>JAISNW010000115.1 GCA_031276055.1 Deferribacteraceae bacterium
CCCTGTGTAGTTCATATCATGCAGACGTTTTACGCCGGGCATAATCCCCGCTAGATTGATAATCACAGCGAAAACCCTGGCTAATATCAAAAATTGAGGGGTTATTAAAGCCGCGAGCAACCCAATTATAAGACCTAATACAATAGCAACAGCGAGCGAGGGGAGAAAATAATAGAAGATATAAATTTTTCTATTTATCCTTCCTGTGTTGGTCGTGAAAAACCCCTTAAAATCAAATGTTTCAAGCTGTTTTTTTAAGTCAGCGGACCTTGCGTTAAAATTCTGGTTCATGCCTAAATTAACCTCCATAAATTAGCAAAACGGCAACAGTCTTTACTATATCAACTAACTAGTTAATTTCAAGCTATTTTTTTCGCGGGAAAAGAGGACTTTTTTGGTTTTTAAACGATTTTTATAAGAATTTTGCATAAAACTATCGATGCAAAAGATAGTATTTTTTAAGTATTTTCTTTTATTATTAGTTTGTTGCAACAATTCGCCGATTGTTGAATATTGTAATAAATTTCTTGACATTATTTGCTATAATCTCTATATTCCCCTTGCCTTTTTAATGATTTTAGCGAAATTTTTAACTTTTGAGGAAAAAGTGGCGTATAATGGAAAATATGCAGATAATAATGACGAGGGAATCCCAAAGGTAGTTGAGCTTAAAAATATCTCAAAGAGTTTCGATGGTTTTAAGGTTCTGAAAGATTTTAACCTTACAGTTAATAATGGAGAGTTTCTTACACTGCTTGGTCCGTCAGGATGCGGAAAAACTACAATCCTTAGGTTGATAGCAGGTTTTGAAACGCCTGATGCGGGCGTAATTATAATTAATGGGAAGGATATTACCCGCCTTCCCCCCAACAAAAGGTCTGTAAATACTGTTTTTCAGAGTTATGCTCTATTTCCGCATATGAGTGTTTTTGACAATGCCGCCTTCGGCTTAAAGATGTCAAAAACCCCTCCAAACGAGTTGAAAGAGCGAGTATACGAGGTTCTTTCCGCTGTGAAACTTACAGAGTTTGCATCACGCAAACCCGCTCAACTTTCAGGGGGGCAACAGCAGCGGGTGGCGGTGGCGAGGGCTATAGTCAACAAACCCGCCGTTCTCCTCTTAGACGAACCGCTTTCCGCCCTTGACGCCAAACTTCGCTATCAGATGCAGGAGGAGCTTAAACGTCTGCAAGAAACTCTAAAGATAGCCTTTGTCTTAGTTACGCACGATCAAGAGGAGGCTTTATCTATATCAGACAGGGTGGTGGTGATAAACGATGGAGTGATTCAGCAGATAGGCTCTCCTAAGCAGGTATATGAAGAGCCTAAAAATCTCTTCACCGCCCAATTTGTAGGGGATATAAATATATTTGATGCACATGTTGTTGATATAGACAACGGCGTAGTAACCGCGGATGTGGAAGGCTACCGCTGTGCAGTTGACAATAAGCGGGAGATGCATATCGGCGAATCGTTTAAGCTCTTATTAAGGCCGGAAGATATGAGGGTGGCAAAATTAAGCGAGTCGCCTGATACGGTGGGGCTTCTTGTGGGGAATGTAGAGCTAAAAACCTATAAAGGAGCTACCCTTGATTCTGTTATTATCTTAGAAAATGGCAAGAGGGTGATGGCAAGCGAATATTTCGATGAAGAAGACGAGGATTTTGACTACCATATTAACGAGAGAGTCTCTGTCGGCTGGGTGAAGGGGTGGGAAGTTATATTGGAAAATGAGGGATAACGTTGTTTAAGCGCCTTATCATAGGAGTCTCTCTATTTTGGCTTACCCTATTTATCTTTTTTCCTAACCTCCTAGTTCTCATTGTCAGCTTTTTAAGCCGAGACAATGAAAGTCTCGTGACGGCTCATCCAACTTTTGAAAACTACCTGAATATTCTTGATCCTATATATCTGAAAGTGCTTATATCTTCATGCAGCCTCGCTTTTATTACCACCCTTTTAACCCTTATAATAGCCTTCCCTTTTGCTCTGATCCTCTCACGTTTGCCTATTAAGTTAAGAAATCTCTCCCTCTTATTGATAATTATCCCTTTTTGGACCAGCGCATTGGTAAGAACCTACTGTATAAAGATAATCCTCACTACCAATGGGTTATTGAACCAGTTGTTGATGAAGCTTTCCATTATCTCTGAACCGCTAGACCTCCTATACACCAATGGGGCGGTTGTCATGGGGCTTGTGTATACCCTCCTCCCCTTTATGATCCTCCCGCTCTACGCGGCTATGGAAAAACTTGACATCCGTTTTATAGAGGCGGCGCGGGATTTAGGTGCGGGGTATTTCAACACACTCCTACGGGTGATAATCCCTCTATCCGCCCCTGGTATTATTGCAGGCGCTCTCTTAGTCTTTCTGCCTGCTCTGGGCTTATTTTATATACCTGATATTCTCGGCGGTTCAAAAACATTGATGTTAGGCAACCTGATAAAAAACCAGTTCCTAGACGCCCGCAATTGGCCGTTCGGTTCTGCTCTAAGCGTTGTCTTAACCATTATCATGGGGCTGCTGCTTGCGCTGAACTATAAAACAGTTAGAACCGCCGCAAAGAAGGGAATCATATGAAGGCGGTTAAATTTACATATTTTTGGCTTGTATTCCTCTTTTTATATATGCCGATCCTCCTCCTTATTATATTCTCTTTTAATAGTGCAAGCTACAGCGCGAGCCTCTGGGAAGGATTCTCTCTAAAGTGGTATATTGCGCTCTTTTCCAACCATCAACTTTTGGATGCCGCCTTAAACAGCTTAATTTTAGCTGTAAGCGCGGCTAGTTTAGCAACTGCGTTAGGCGCTCTCACCGCCATTAGCCTATACCGTTTCAAATTTCCTGGGAAAGGGTATAGCTTCGCCATGCTCTATATAGTTATGATGAGCCCGGATATTATAATGGGAATATCCCTGCTTGTGCTCTTTATAACTATAAAGATTCCGCTCGGCTTTATTACCCTGCTTATCACCCATGTAACCTTCAGCCTCCCTTTTGTTGTGGTAACTGTTCTTGCCCGCCTTTCTGGTTTTGATAAGCATATTGTGGAAGCCTCAAAAGATTTAGGGGCGGATGAGGCGGCGGCTTTTCGCTACGTCATATTCCCTCTTCTCATCCCTGCTGTAGCGGCGGGGTGGCTCTTGAGTTTTACCCTCTCAATGGACGATGTAATAGGCAGCTTCTTTGTGACAGATTCCACCTATCAGATACTCCCTCTGAGGATATATGCTATGGTGCGCTTAGGGGTAAAACCAGAGATAAACGCTCTCTCAGCTATACTGTTCGTTATCTCTTTGGTGTTGGTGGTTATCTTTCAGCTGCTTTTAAGAAAGAAAGAGTCGACCGCCCTTAAAAACCGCTAGAATTGCAACCGTCCGTCTTTTACATCTAGGAGGGCGCATCTGCAAGTTTCAGCGATATATATTGACGAAATCTGCTTATAAGCCGCCTCTAAAATATCATTTTCTACGACATAGTCATAGTTTACAAACTGAGCCAGCTCTATCTCGGCATTTTTAAGGCGGAGTTCAATATTGTCTTCCGGCGTGTCGTTCCTATCGTAAAGACGTCTATGCAGAACCTCCATAGAAGGCGGGTTGATGAATATATAGACGCCTAAGCTGGTCTCTTGCTTTATCTTCATAGCCCCTTGAACATCAATATCCAGAAGGATATCTCTACCTAACTCTAGGCTCTTTAAGACGGCGTTTTTGGAAGTGCCGTAAAGGTATCCGTGAACTTTGGCGTATTCCATAAACCCGCCTTTTAGAATCATTGACTCAAATTCCAGCGCGTCTATAAAGAAGTAATCTCTGCCGTGCACCTCCTTCGACCTAGGAGCTCTCGTGGTGTAGGATATTGAATAGGAGAGGTTTGAAAACTCTTTCAAGAGCATATTGCAAAGGGTGGTCTTGCCCGCCCCGCTAGGAGCGCTGACCACAAAGAGCTGTCCCTTACGTTTCATATTTTACTCCACAGTTACACTTTTGGCGAGATTGCGCGGTTTATCAACATCTCTATTAAGCCCTTTTGCCGCGTAATAGGCGAATAGTTGAGAAACAACCACTGTAAGAAATACTGAGAGTTCTTCTCTAGCCTCAGGCATCCTTATAATATCAGAGGTTTGGGAGGGAGGGGCGGCATTCTCCGATATAACCGCTATAACAGATGCTCCGCGGGCTTGAACCTCTTCTATGGCGGAAAAAACTTTATCTTTAACAGTTCCAGTAGGGGCGTAGACCATCACGGGAAAGTTGTCGCTCAAAAGGGCGATAGGACCGTGCTTCAACTCTCCCGAGCAATACCCCTCCGCATGGATATATGAAATCTCTTTTAACTTCAGCGCCCCTTCAAATGCTATCGGATAGTTGTAATGCCGAGCGATAAATAAAAAAGACGGCGCATGCATATGTTTTAAGGCGATTCTCTTAATATCTTCTTGAGCCGCAAATATCGTTTTTAACTTCTCTGGAATGTGCAGAAGCTCTTTTAAGAGTTCGGATATTGCATCTTTTTGTATTACTCCCCGTCTATCCCCTAACCAGAGGGCTAAGAGGAGGAGGACTATCGTTTG
>JAISNW010000151.1 GCA_031276055.1 Deferribacteraceae bacterium
GATGTGTAGGAAGTTTATCCGCCAACTCCAATATTATGCGCTCGGCAGTTTTTTTTCCAACCCCCGCCACCATAGAGAGCCTAGCAATATCCTTTGCGCCGATGGCTGAAATAAGCTCATTGTATTCAATATTTCCTAATACAGCAAGCGCCAGCTTAGGTCCAACCTTGCTCACAGATATAAGCAGGAGGAATAACTCCTTCTCTTTTAAGGTATTAAAGCCGAACAACGCCGCTGCATCTTCTCTAATGACAAAGTGGGTGTAAAAAGAACAGATTTCACCGAGTTTAACCTTGGCGTAAGTATCTAAGGAGAGGTTTATCTCAAAGGCAACCCCCCCAACCTCCAATGCTGCACGTCCGCCTTGCTTTGCAATCAAAGTTCCGGTGATCTTATAAAACATAACTGCCCCTAAAATATACTGACCAAAAAACTGTTTCATTATAGTTATTCCCGTGGACGCTGTCAATTACTAACTATTATACATTTGTTGACACAATTCAGATGTTGGAGTATATCTCTTTTATGAATATTTTAGCAGTGGGTGTATATGCCTTTTGAGCTAGTGTCGGATTATCCCCCTGCGGGGGATCAACCGGAGGCTGTCTCCTCTATCGTTGAAGCTTTCAAGAACGGTGCAGAAAAACAGGTGCTCTTAGGGGTTACCGGTTCTGGAAAAACCTTTACAATGGCTAATGTTATATCTAAGCTCAATGTGCCCGCCCTTATAATAGCCCACAATAAAACTCTTGCCGCTCAATTGTATGGTGAATTTGCAAAATTTTTCCCCAATAATGCGGTGGAATACTTTGTGAGCTATTACGATTATTTTCAACCTGAGGCGTATATCCCCTCAAGCGATGTTTATATTGAAAAAGATTCTGCGATCAATGAAGATATTGATAAACTGCGCCACCGCGCTACCCGCTCTCTGCTGGAAAGGCGGGATGTAGTTGTAGTGGCGTCTGTCTCATGTATTTACGGTATAGGCTCTCCCGAGGCATATTATGGGCTTCTCGTAACTTTAGAGAAGGGAAAGCCCGCTAAAATTGACGAGCTTTTAGCAAAGTTGATAGAGATACAGTATGAGCGCAACGACTATGATTTCCACAGAGGAGTTTATCGGGTTAAAGGGGATACTGTAGAGGTTTTCCCCGTGCATGAAGATAACCTTGCCTACCGTATAGAGTTTTTTGGGGATGAGGTGGAAAATCTAAGCGAATTTGACCCGCTCACAGGTAAAACTTTGCGAGAGCGGGAGAAGTTGGCAGTTTATCCCGGCAGCCACTATGTGAATGAAAGAATAAAGATGAAACCAGTTTGCGAGATGATAAAAGAAGACTTGAAGCTGCGTTCAGCAGAACTTTTAGCAGAGAATAAACTTGTAGAGGAGCAGCGGCTTACTCAGCGCACTATGTTTGATATAGAAATGCTCTTAGAAACAGGCTATTGCAATGGAATTGAGAACTATTCTCGATATTTTGAGGATAGAGCGGCAGGCACCCCTCCCTCCACCTTAATTAGCTATCTCCCTAAAGACGCCCTTGTAATAATAGATGAATCCCATATTACCCTTCCGCAGCTTAGGGGGATGTTCAACGGAGACAGAAGCCGTAAAACCACGCTGGTAGAGTATGGCTTCCGCCTCCCTGCCGCCCTTGACAATAGACCGCTGAAATTTGAAGAGTTTAACGAACGCGTTCATAAAACGCTCTATGTAAGCGCCACTCCAAATGAATATGAGATCGCCTCAGCTAAAGGCGTCATGGCGGAGCAGGTGATCCGCCCTACAGGGCTTATAGACCCTGAGATTGAAATCCGCCCATCCCGCACACAGGTGGATGATCTCTTCTTTGAGGTGCAAAAGGTTGCGGCAAAGGGGGAGAGGGCGCTTGTCACCACCTTAACAAAGCGTATGGCTGAAGAGCTTACAAAATATCTTGCAGATTTAGGGGTGCGGGTGCGCTATCTGCACTCTGAAATTGATACCATAGAAAGAGTGCAGATATTAAGAGCGCTGCGCCTTGGAGAGTTTGATGTGCTTGTGGGGATTAATCTTCTTAGAGAGGGGCTCGATCTGCCTGAAGTCAGCCTTGTGGCGGTGCTTGATGCAGACAAAGAGGGGTTTTTGAGGAGCGCTCAATCGCTAATTCAGACTGTAGGGCGCGCTGCGCGCAATGTAAACGGGCGGGCTGTATTTTATGCAGATAAGTTGACCGGTTCTATCAACGCCGCCATCGCTGAAACCAACCGTCGCAGGGAAAAACAGCTTGCTTATAATAAACTCCACAATATAACCCCTGAAACTATAAAGAGCGAAATTTCAGATATTCTCGCCTCTATATATGAGCAGGACTACCTCACAATACCTGCCGTTGATGAACCTGAACTCACCGGGGATAACTATATTGATATACCAGAGCTTGAAAAGTTGATGAAAAAAGCCGCCAAACAGCTGGATTTTGAGAGGGCGGCAAAGTATAGAGATATGATAATAAAGCTGAAGAATCGATAAAATTTGAGATTGTTGCAAAAGCGCTCAAAAAGGGTTACAAATATTATAACTGTTCTAGTTATATTCTGGTTTTGTGTTGTGGAGGGGTTGTGAAACGGGTTATTGACGGAGTAGAGATAGCAAGAATGCTGGAACGCCTCACTTTTCAGATAATTGAAGCTGTTCCAGAGCTTAAAGAGCTTGCGTTAGTTGGGGTTCATCGTCGTGGAGTTTGGCTTGCGGAGCGCATCCGCAAAATCATAGAAAAGCATCGGGGCATCCTGCTTGATATGGGCAGCCTTGATATTACCCTCTTTCGTGATGACTTGAGCGGGGCTGTCTGTCTTCCTAAGGTATTCTCAACAGATATTAGTTTCTCTGTTACTGGTAAAGTAATTGTTCTTGTTGACGATGTTTTATATACAGGCAGAACTGTAAAAGCATCTCTTGACGCCATCTCTGAATTTGGACGCCCTGATAAGATTCTCATGGCGGCTCTAATAGACCGCGGACATAGGGAGTATCCGATCCACGCAGATTTTATCGGCAAAAAGATACCCACATCCCGAACGGAGGAAGTTCTAGTCCACCTTAAAGAGGTGGATGGTGAAGATAATGTATACATTGGTTTACCTAAAGAGAGCGAAAATATATGAAAGATCTTATCTCTACGAAAGATATCTCAAAAGATCAACTCATCTCTATACTAGACACAGCAGAGTCGTTTCATGAGATAAACCGTAGAGATATAAAGAAAACCCCCGCCCTTAGGGGCAAGACCATTGTAAACCTCTTTTTTGAGAATTCCACCCGCACCCGCACCAGCTTTGAAATTGCTGCAAAACGTCTTTCGGCTGATTCTATTAACTTTACGGCGGCATCCAGCAGCACTCAAAAGGGAGAGACGCTTTTAGACACTATAAAAAATATTGAAGCGATGCAGACAGATATCCTTGTTCTACGTCATGAGGCAAGCGGAGCTGCTAAATTGGCGGCTAAACACTCTAAAGCATCTGTTATAAATGCAGGAGACGGAATCAATGAACACCCCACACAGGCGCTCTTAGATATATTCACTATCCGGCGTGTAAAGGGAGGGTTTGAGGGGTTGAGCGTATGTATAATGGGCGATATAGCCCATAGCAGAGTCGCCCGATCGGATATCTGGGCGCTGCGGACGCTTGGGGTTGAGGTAAAACTCTTTGCTCCCCCTACACTTCTCCCTAACGATCCTAACGGACTCGGCTGCAAAGTAGTTTCAAGCAAGCGGGATGCCGTGAAAAGCGATGTGGTTATCGCCCTTCGCATCCAGAGGGAGCGGCAAGGCAAGCTCCTTATTCCTTCTCTTAGAGAATATGCTCGGTTTTTTGGGCTGAATCGTGATGACTTAAAATATGCACCGAAAGATCTTTTATTGTTGCACCCAGGCCCCGTCAACAGAGGGGTGGAACTTACAAGCGCCCTTGTGGATGCAGACAACTCTCTGATATTAGATCAGGTGGAAAACGGGGTATCTGTTCGAATGGCTGTAATGTGCATGTTGCGGAGGTAGGCGATGCCTTTGATATTAAAAGACGGCTTTGTTGTGCAGGAAAAGGTTAGACAGGCTAATCTCATTATAGATGACGGTATAATTGCAGATATATCTGAAACCGCTCCAACCGACGCCTTGATTGCAGACAGCACAGTTATTGACTGCTCAGGCTTATATATCTTGCCAGGTCTTATCGATATGCATGTGCACCTTAGAGAGCCGGGGTATGAATATAAAGAGGATATACAGAGCGCCAGCCGCGCCGCTGCATACGGCGGCGTCACCACAATATGTTCTATGGCGAATACTAACCCGCCCGTCGACAACTCTTCAATAGTATCGTGGATCAAGAACCGTTCGCGAGAGATCGGTCTTTGCGATGTTCTTCCTTATGCGGCTTTAACAAAAGGGATGAAGGGGGAAGAACTTACCGAGATAGGGGATATTTTATCCGCCGGGGCCTGCGGATTTTCTGATGACGGCTTTCCTATCTCCTCTAGCGAGGTTATGCGGCGGGGGCTTGAATATACCCGCTTTTTCAACAGTTTTATAGCCTGCCACGAAGAGGATAGAGAGCTTTTTAACAACGCCTCAATGCACGAAGGGAAGATTTCCGCACAATGCGGCATCCGATCTGCCCCTGCGGAAGCTGAAAGCGTCATGGTCGCAAGGGATATCGAGCTTGCCCGCCTTACAGGCGGGAGAGTTCACTTCTGCCATATATCTTCTAAACACAGTGTAGAGCTTATAAGGCGCGCAAAAGAGGCGGGGCTTAACATTACAGCGGAAGTTACCCCTAACCACCTATCGTTGACTGATGAAATATGCCAAGATTATGACTCTTTTGCCAAAGTAAACCCGCCTTTAAGGGAAGAGAGTGATAGACTTGCACTGCTGGAAGCTGTAAAAAGCGGGGTGATAGATTGCATTGCAAGCGACCATGCCCCCCACCACATTGACGATAAATTAAAAGAGTTTGATTGCGCTGCTTTTGGTATGATCGGCTTGCAGTTGATAATCCCTCTGCTCACCCATTTTGTTGAAGAAGGGTTTATTGATTGGTGCGAGTTTGCAAAGATTACCGCCGCAAATCCCGCGAAGATATTGAATCTTAACGATAGAGGTGTTTTAAGAAAGGGGCTGGCGGCAGATATTGCTGTAATCGACCCTAAAAGCGAGTATATTTTTGATGAAAGTGTAAACGCCTCAAAAAGTTATAATACCCCTTTTTGGAAGAAAAAGTTGCGCGGGCGAGCCGTCTACACTATAAAAGGCGGGAAAGCGGCAGCAAAGGTGTAATTTTGAAAGCTAAACTAATTTTAATAGGTAAGATTATTCTAACCCTTTTTGCTCTGGAGATTATAGCAGGCGGGGTTATCGCTTATTCAATCTGGGTGCGGATAGGGGCAAAACCAGTGAGTTATAATGTTGATTATTATAAATCGGGGAGGTTTATCTTCCCCAAAAACCCCAATCCTGTTCACCGCCCATTGCGAGAGGAAGATAAGCTGGCTAAACGCGGCTACGCGGGCTGGCTCCGCTTTTTATCCCGTTCCCCAAATGCACCGGATTTTAAGTTGGATAAAATATATTTAAGAAAGTATGATTTTCCAAATGCGCCGGATAAATACAACGTATATTGGCTAGGGCACTCTACAACTATTATCGAGTTAGACGGGGTTAGGCTTATTACAGACCCAGTATTTGGGTATGCATCCCCTTTTTTTCTAGCGGGAAGACGTTATGATGCACCCGCTTTAGAGCGTAAAGAGCTCCCAAATATTGATATAGCGCTCATCTCCCACGATCACTATGATCACCTAGAATATGCAACGATCAAGCGCTTAAAAAACAAGCGGACAATCTTTGTTGTGCCTCTAGGGGTAGGAAACCACCTTAAAAGGTGGGGTATTGAAGATATTAGGATTAAAGAGTTGGGGTGGGGCGATTCCTTCTCATATAAAGGGGTTGTTATTACCGCTGAAAGAGTTATTCATTGGACAGGGCGCCTGCCTAAATATAGAAATTCAACTCTAGCTGTTTCCTATGTGATAAAAGGCGCTGATAAGCTGCTGTTCTTCAGCGGTGATACCGGTTATGGAAAGCACTTTAAGCAGATCAGAGAGAAGTATGGAGATTTTGATCTTGCAGCTATTGAGATAGACGGTTGGAATCCGCGATGGTCTGATATTCATCTCTTCCCTGATGAAGTGATTGCAGCATCAAGGGATTTGGGGGCAAAACTTCTTCTGCCTATCCATTGGGGCGTATATGATCTTGCATATCATAGGTGGGATGAATCCATTAGAGAGGTTGCAAGACTTGCCATTGAAAGCGGGCAACGTATAGCCTCTCCGCGCATGGGGGAAAAGCTGCAACCGCTTGAATTTCTAAAAAAAGAAGATAAAGAGCCTATGTGGTGGATGTATCAGAAAAGGTAGATGGTGCGAATATGAGTTTGTTTGAATATACTATTTCAGAGCAATACAATGCCGACAGCGATGCTGTATTTTTGACAGGAGATGTTCTTAAAGTATCTAAACACCTTCCCGACAATGCTTTTAAGTTGATCATAAGCTCTCCCCCATACAACATAGGTAAAGAATATGAGAAAGAAACCGCTTTAGATGATTACCTTCATTGGCAGGAAGAGGTTTTGAAAGAGTTGTATCGGTGCATACATACCAATGGGAGCATCGTTTGGCAGGTGGGAAATTATGTAGATAAAGGCGAGATATACCCGTTGGACGTCTTTTTTTACCCTATTTTTAAGCGATTGGGCTTAAAACTCAGAAATAGGATAGTTTGGCATTTTGGGCATGGTTTACACGCTTCTAAACGGTTTTCCGGTAGATATGAGGTTTTGCTCTGGTTTACAAAAGGTGATGAGTATACATTTAATCTAGATTCTGTTAGAGTTGCCTCAAAATATCCGGGAAAACTAAGCTATAAGGGTAAAAATATCGGCAAACCTAGCGGGAATCCGTTAGGCAAGAACCCAACAGATTTCTGGGAGATTATAACAGACGAGTGGGAAGAGGGGATCATAAATATCCCTAACGTTAAATCGAACCATCCGGAGAAAACAGAACACCCTTGTTCTTTTCCTATAGAATTAATTGAAAGATCTGTTTTAGCGCTGACGGATGAGGCAGACGCGATATTAGACCCTTTCGGCGGTGTGGGTTCAACATTGATAGCAGCAATAAGAAGGGGGCGCCGCGGGGTTATTATTGACAAAGAATACAGATATATTGAGATTGCAAAAGAGAGGGTGAAAAAGCTGGAGAATGGTTTATTGAAGGTGCGCAATATCGGAACCCCTATATATACTCCTACCGGGCGGGAAAAAATCTCACAAGCGCCGTTAGAGTGGCTGAATTTGGAGGATAAATGAAAATAGTTGCAGAGTATGATTTTAATGGCGGGAAGAAAGTGTTATCAGAAAGATATGTTGAGGAATATGATGAAATAGTGACAGTAATAAATTCTGTGGATGCCTTATTTTATAAGAACAAGGTAAGTAATGAGATTACAATGAAGGGTAAGCTGCTTTTTTCCCCAATTGAATTAAATGAAGCTTATAAAAAAGAATTTAACATACTAGGGTGGCAGCATAAAAAAGTGGAGTGTAATTATATTTATGGCAATTATTTTAAGGATTATAAACCATCCCTAACATCTACTAGAAAACCTTTTAGGGATATGGATTTTATAAAGTGCTCAAAAAAATTAGGTGTGGAGGTTCAATTCGGAAAATATGCTTTTATGGTTTATAATGTGTGTGCAAAGATGACTATCTTTAGGAATTTAGGGGTAATAGATACCGGGGTGGAGATAGTGCCCGTAAAACGCTTGGCTGACGATATGAGTACTGGAGTTTCGTATTTTGAACAGTTTGCATGGGATTTAGAAGTTAGGGGTGTATCGGACATAGATGTACCTGTTTTGATATTAGGCGTGGATATTTAATATATATGATTAAGTTAAATATGGGCAACAATAAAAACAATTTTGAAGAGCTTATATCCAATCTATCAATGCTGAAACCAACAAAAGAACCTTATTATTACTCTGATAATCTAATTCTTTATAACGATAACTGCCTTGAAGTGCTTGCAAATATCCCTGAAAATTCAATAGATATGATTTTTGCCGACCCGCCTTACCTATTGTCAAACAATGGTTTCACCTGCCAAAACGGAAGGAGGGTTGCCGTTAATAAGGGCAAGTGGGATCAAAGCAACGGATTTGAAGAAGATTTAGCTTTCCACAACGTTTGGATAACAGAGTGCCGCCGCATCTTGAAACCAGAGGGAACTATCTGGATAAGCGGCACATACCATAATATTTACCAGTGCGGCTATTTATTGCAAAAAAACAATTTTCATATCTTAAACGATGTCGCATGGTTTAAGCCCAACGCGGCGCCTAATCTTAGTTGCAGATTTTTTACTGCATCTCATGAAACGCTATTATGGGCAAGGAAAGAGAAAAAAGCAAAACACACATTCAATTATGAGAGTATGAAAAACGGTTGTTTTCCTGAAGATAAAATAAAAAAGGAAAATGCACAGATGCGCTCTGTTTGGCATATCCCCACTGCAGGCAAAGATGAAAAGGAGTTTGGCAGACATCCGACACAAAAGCCTTTGTCGCTCTTAAACAGAATTATTCTTGCTTCAACAAAGGCTGAGGATATTATCTTAGACCCTTTCAGCGGGGGAGGAACTACAGGCGCTGCATGTTTAAGCGTCGGCGGCAGATATTGCATCGGTATAGAGATAGACAGAGAATATTGTAAATTATCCGTTGAAAAATTTAGAAATATGCAAGGCAGATCTCTTGTTTCGTTTGAGACTTTAACTTAGATGCTTCTTTCCCCCTTTTTGGAACATCTCTATGCAAAATACAATACGCAAGAATATATAAAAACCGATCCGATCTTTTTCCCTCATACATTTGACGGCAATAGAGAATTTATCGCCTTTACTTCCGCCCTTTTTGCCTATGGAAACGTTAAGGCTATGCAAAATTTCTTAAAAGAATATTTTAATACTGCAGGCGTTAATCCGCTTGAGTTAGAGCCAAAAGGCGAAATTAAATATCGTTTCCAGAGCGCCGAGGATGTGCGGGAATATAGCGCTGTTATGAAAAAGTTATATAAAGATTATGCAAGTATTGAAAATCTCTTTTTGCTCTCCTCACGAGAAGGGCTATACAATGCCGCTGAAAGAGCTTTTTATAAGATTCATTCGGACTACCTCCCTAAAAAAAAATCACATGGGCTAAACTTCCTCTTTGCCGTGCCGAATCGTTCAGCTTCCAAACGTGTAAATATGTTTTTAAGGTGGATGCTGCGCTCTGATGAGGTAGATTTAGGGCTTTGGAAAGGCGGTTTTAATAAAAGCGAGCTTAGCATCCCATTAGATACCCATATTCAGCGGCTCTGTGGAAATTTAGGGGTAATAGGCGAAACCGAGAAAGCAAGCGCCGCGCTTAAAAAGGTGAATGCCTTCTTTGCAGAACTCTCTCCTGATGATCCCGCAAAATATGATTTTGCTCTTACGCGGCTAGGGATCACAATGGGCTGCCAATACAGGTTGTCTCTTGCCTGCACTTTATGTGAGGAAAGGGGGGTATGTGCTTTTAAGGGTTAAAATACAGAATTGATGTTAAAACCGGTAACAGTGCTGCTCTGATTATCGCTTATAATAAAGGAAAATACAGTATCTTTAGACGGAAAGAGCGATAAAGCAAACATGTATTCACTATTTGGAATAAGAAAGTTTAGCCCCAGATAATTGTTAGGACGCAATCCGAGTTCTACCGAATAATCACTCTTATTGTTATCGCCGTTTGTTATTTCGCGCACACGCAGGTTAAACTGGTCTTTCGTCAACATCCTTATAGCAAAAGATAAGAGTGAAGAGGTGAGGTCTATATAAAGCTCTGTTTTGGTCACATTGTCATCAAACATATAGTTAGCAACAGCGGGTGAAATCTCTTGCGCTGCGTTAAAGAGAGTCTTGAAACTGCTGTTTTCTACTTCTTTGTGGTCGATAGGTTCTTGCGGAATTATCGAATGGCTCTCCTCAAAAGCGCCGTTTACATAAGAATATTGGGTTTTATCAGGGGTTAGGTAGGTAAAATCTGCATAATATGCTGCGGCATATTGGGGATAGACAAACAGGAAAACCAATAAAAATTCAAACGGCTTTCTCATACAACTCCTAAAACAACTAATTGATATAACAAATTTAAGGTTATATCTCTTTCATAACTTCGTCAATCTATAATTTATGGGTTATATTATATAATAGTTAAGAGCGGCCGCTCTGAAAATTCCCCTTCACCCTTTCATTTTTGTGTTTACACAAAAATGAAAGGTTTTAAGTGCAGGGGGTGGACGCCTTCTGATTGTGAGTTTACGAACAATCAGAAGATTAGCAGACGGGGTAGTCTAAATCGCAAGCCGTTATTACGCTATAAAATGGAAATAAATTAGCGGACTTAGGTAGTTGTACATCGCAAACTGTAATTACGCGATAGATGAAAATAAATGGCGGTTAAAAATACCCCAAAGGTAAATTGTATTATACTTTGCTCTTTTATTTTCCAATTACCCCGTCTGCTGATTTATTTTCAACGGTCGCGTGGGCAGCGTTTGCGATTGAAACAAAGATGAGAAAGCAGTTATGAATCTATAGTTTAGTCTTTAGTGTCTCTATCTCTGATATGCTAAGATTCGTAAGCTCTGAAATTAAAGAAATATCCATCCCTTTTTGCAACATCTCAAGCGCAACTTCCGCCTTGCCTTCCGCCTTGCCTTCCTTCCTTGAGACTATCATGCTATGATCCCAATCTGCCAAAAATTTCCGACGGGAACGAAATTTTGCCCGCTCATGCTCATCTTGGCTTATATGAACCAACACCTCATTAGCCATCTTTATCTCCCTCCTTGCAGCTGTTATACTCTCTATCAATCCTTCATAATTGGGGTTATCGGCATATTTTATAAACACTGACCAACCTTCAGCGCCATTCATTGCTCTCACAGGCTTTCTCAATATCTCCCCAAGTTTCGTCAAATCCACAAATCCTATATTAATATCTTCCGATAGAAGAAAACCATCTTCACTGCGGAGCTTAAACCAGTTAAAAGGAGCATCCCTGCCCGCGAATACAGGAAAACCGCAAAAAGTCAGCTGATACGACCTTACCATATCCTTGTAATCGATCCCTTTTCCTCTCTGTGATGAGTGTAAATCGCAAAGATTATAAATAAACCTAGTTTTGAGCCCCTTATGTTCATTCAAGGCGCTGTCGCCTTCAACAGCTGCTGTCTGCATCTCCACATTTACCTGATCTCCAGAGTCGGTTGCACAGTTCACATCCAAACGCTCCATCTTCTCAAATACATCACCTTTAGGCAACTCCGTATTAACCAGCGCAACTTCCTTTACAGTTATACCCGTGAAAGAAGTTATTATATCTTTCAAACTATCCCTAGTATCAGGGTGCATTAATATCGTCTTAAATACAAGATCGTCTGTAGGCGGTAAAATCTTTGGCAGCTTCATCTCATCGCTTCTCATGGCAGCTCCTGCGGCTCTATTATACTTTTCAAACGGATGCAAAGTCAAGGATAACAAAAATTACTATCTGAGTGGAGGGGAATTTTCGGAGCAGCCGCCTACACTCTTAAATTCCCCTTTACCCTTTCGCCTTTTATGCTTGCATAAAAGAGAAAGGTATTAAGTAAAGGGGTGACCGCCTCAGTATTGTGAGTTTACGAACAATTATGAGAATTGCGGGCGGGGTAATCATAAATCTCAAACTGCAACCCACGCGACCGCTGAAAATAAATTAGCGGGCGGGGTAATTGGGATATATAAAGAGCAAGATATAATACAATTTACCTTTGGGGGATTTTAACCCACATTTATTTTCATCTATCGCGTAATTTCAGTTGATGATTTAGACTACCCCGTCTGCTTATCTTCTGATTGTTCGTAAACTCACAATCAGAAGGCAGCCACCCCTTGCACGGAAACCTCCCCGCTAAAGCGGGTAGGGTGAAGGGGAATTTTCGGAGCAGCCGCCTGCACTCTTAAATTCCCCTTTACCCTTGCACTTAAAACCCCGCTTTTTTAACGCAAGCGTCCAAAGTGCAAGAGGTGAAAATAAAAAGAGGGGAAGGGGGTTTTTCCCTTTCCCCTCAAGCTAACTCTTACTCAAGCTATAACTAGCTCAACTTTAAGTTCTAAACTATTGCAGCAGCTGCAGCGCTATCTGCGGCAGGGTGTTTGCCTGCGCCAGCATCGCAACGGCGGAGTTCACTAGAATCTGATTCCTTGCAAATGTGGCTGATTC
>JAISNW010000171.1 GCA_031276055.1 Deferribacteraceae bacterium
CTGACCACTTTTACTGATAGATAATCAGAGAGCCGCCCTAAAAACTCCTTTTACTTGGAGTAAACCCCAATATCTTTAATATCTTTAAGTTTTCTGCGAAATAGCGGCGTATAATATAAAAGAGAGCGGGCAGGGCGGCTTAACAAGCTGCTTGCCATGATAAACTTTATTAGGCGGTAGAGAGCTCTTTTCAAAAATAACCTTATGGGCAGCTTTCAACTATATAGCCGATGTCAACAGGCTCTTTACTGGGGATGACTGTTCCATCGCTTTTAACAGTCTTTTCGTAATACCACCCTCTAAGACAACCCCAAACTAGCTCATAATTATCGCAACTGACACTTTGCAGATCAGGTTCAAATCTACGAGCAAGTTCAACCCCTTCTTGAGTGTTAGGGATATAGGCTGCACTCTTGATGCACTTTCGAGATGGATCATCATCTTTTTTATACAGATAGTAGGAGACATATACAGAAGGGACGCTCTCTTTCTCGTCCTCCTCTGCACCCGGATCAAGGCATGAAACGGCGAATAGGGTGAATAGAACCGATAATAGCTTCAGTCTCATTAAAACTCCAATTTGCCCGCAAGCTGTTCTAAAATCTTAAAGCGCAGCAGAGCGGCTCTACCCGCCGCTTCAGAAAGGGATGTATACAGTTCAGGCGACTGCTTTTTTGTGATGCGGAAACGGTTCTCCCCGTTCATGAACTCCACTATCTCTCCATTTATCCTCTTTGTGTCAAGCTGTAAAGGGTTCTTCCCCTCGTCTATAAGGCGCGGATCAAAGCGGTATAGAGGCCAATACCCGCTCTGCACCGCCTTGCGCTGCTCCTCAACCCCGCGAGCCATATCTATTCCGTGTGCAATGCAGTGGCTATAGGCTATAATAATAGAGGGGCCTTTATAGCTTTCCGCCTCTAAAAAAGCCTTAATGCACTGCGCGGGGTTTGAGAGCGATACATGTGCAGCATAAACCTTCCCATAGGTCATGGCGATCATCCCTAAATCTTTCTTCTCAAGACGTTTCCCCACCGATGCAAATTTGGCGTTAGCCCCCATAGGGGTGGATTTGGAAGACTGCCCTCCGGTATTGGAATAAACCTCTGTATCAAGCACAAGGATATTAACATTCTCCCCTGAGGCTATAACATGGTCTAACCCGCCGTAGCCTATATCATAAGCCCAACCGTCGCCGCCTAATATCCATACGCTCTTATCTATCAGCTGTTCTGAAACGGATAAAAAGTTATCCGCTCCCAATTCAACAGCTCTCTCTCTTATCTTTTCCAGATCGCCTCTAGCCCGCTCGATGCTCTCAATATCCGCCATCCCGCCTGTTAAGAGGTTCTGCGCCTCCTCTAAAAGCCCATCCAGTTTAGGCAGAAGAGCCTTTAACTCCTCTTTAGCGGTTTTCTGCTGATGATCTGCTGCTAATTTCATCCCTAAACCAAATTCGGCGTTGTCTTCAAAGAGGGAGTTGCTCCAAGCCGGCCCGCGCCCATCTTCTCTGACTGTATATGGGGTGGTGGGGAGATTCCCGCCGTATATTGAGGAACACCCCGTTGCATTTGCTATAATAAGCCTATCGCCGAAGAGCTGCGCCAATAGCCGCACGTACGGGGTTTCGCCGCAGCCTGCGCACGCTCCTGAAAATTCAAAGAGGTGTGGGGCGTGCTCCACCCCTTTTATATTATTCTTTGGAAAATCCGCATGGGGGAGGGTGAGGAAAAAGTTAAAATTCTCCGCCTCCTGCGCCTTTAAGGGCGGTTGCGGGGAGAGAGCAAGGGCTTTCTTTGTTTTATCAACTTTATCTGTTGCTGGGCAAGAATTCACACATGCAGAGCAGCCTGTGCAATCTTCAGGCGCAACTTGAACGCTGAATTTCTGCCCGTCTTTTGCATCGGCGCTCTTAAAAGCGGCGGGTGCAGCAGCTAAAAGGTTTGCGGGGTAGCTTTTAATTCTAATCGCAGCGTGGGGGCAAACAAAAGAGCAGATAGCGCACTGAGTGCAAAGGGCGCTCTCCCAAACGGGAATATTTATGGCGATGTTTCGTTTTTCGTAACGGGTGGTTGAGGTGGGCCAAGCGCCGTCAAGCGGGAGTTCAGACACCTTTATCCGCTCCCCTTCCCCTGCAATAAGCGTTGCAATCGTGGTGCGGACAATATCGGGCGCTCCTTCATCTCTACTGCAAAGGTTATCTATCTTAAATTCAGATGGGTGCACCTCAGTTTTAGGATATATTACCTCGTAAATCTTTTCAAAACCCTCTTCGCTGGCGGCGATATTCATCTCGACCGTTTTTTCGCCGTATTTGCCGTAGGTTTTCTTTATCGCCTTTATCATGGCGTTCTTTGCACTTTCAACAGGGATAACCTTGCTTATCTTAAAGAAAGCCGCCTGAAGGATCATATTTATCCGCCCTCCAAGCCCTATACGTTCGCCTATTTCAACGGCGTCTATCAGATAAAAGTGCGCTAAAGAGCTTATCAACTGCCCCTTTACCCAATCAGGCAGCTTTTGCCAAACCTCATCTTTAGAATATGGGCTGTTTAAGAGGAATACCCCGCCCATCTTAAGATTTGAGAGAATATCGTAATGCTCAAGGAAGCTAAAGTTATGGCAGGCTATAAAATCCGCACTCTGAATAAGGTATGAGCTCTTTATCTTTTTGTCGGAAAACCGGAGGTGGCTTGTGGTGAGAGAGCCGGACTTTTTAGAATCATACACAAAATACGCCTGAACAGATTTATTAGACTCATCGCATACAATCTTAGCTGTATTCTTATTCGCCCCCACTGTGCCGTCAGAACCTAAACCATAGAAGAGGGCGTTATAAACCCCGCTCTGATCTGTGATAAAAGTTTTATCCCACGTTAAACTCCTTTTGGAAACGTCATCATCTATCCCGACAGAGAAGCTGTTAATCGGCTTAACAGAGCGCATATTGTCAAAAACCGCTTTCACCATAGCTGGGGTAAAATCTTTTGAACCTAGACCGAAACGACCGCCCAACACTTTAATAGGGCGCTCCGCCTCGCCTAGCGCTGTGCGGACAGTTTGATAAAACGGCTCGCCTAAACTAGAAGGCTCTTTTGTGCGGTCAAGAACGGTCAACTTTTTAGCGCTTTTAGGGAGAGCCTTTATAAAATCTTCAGCAGGAAACGGCATAAAGAGGCGGACTTTGATAAGCCCATACGATTCACCGCCTTTATTTAGTTCAGCTATAGCCTCTTCTGCGGTATCTGCACCTGAACC
>JAISNW010000148.1 GCA_031276055.1 Deferribacteraceae bacterium
GTAGGGCAGGCAAGGCTTATCGGGCTTTATGAGCAAGCGTTTCAAAAGCACGGAATAGCTGCAGCGCAGATCCTTATCACAAAGTATGACTTTTCCAACCGCTCCCGCTATATCAACGCCCGCTCTACTATAGATAGGCTGCATAAACTGGGGGCGGTTCCTATCATAAATGAGAATGACGCCCTAGTCGCCAATGAGCTCAAATATGTTGAGTCCTTTGGAGATAACGACAACCTCGGCGCACTGGCGGCTGCCCTCATATCAGCTGATCTCCTCTTAATATTAAGCGATGTGGACGGGCTTTTCACAAAAGACCCTGCTAGGCATCAAGATGCACAGATAATCCACCATGTGGCGCAGATTACGTCGGAGATCTTTGGGCTGGCGGGAGATTCTACTTCGGGAGTAGGCACAGGCGGGATGGCATCCAAATTAAAAGCAGCTGAGCAGGCTCAGAAGAACGGCTGCCCTGTCGGAATAGTGGGAGGAAATGAACCGAGCAATATAAGCCGTTTCCTTGAAGGAGAGATGGTCGGAACATATTTTGAACCCAAAAAAAGATCATCCAACGCCAAAAAAGAGTGGATAAAAGGCTCTGCAATCCCCAAAGGGATAATCTTTGTAAACGAAGGGGCAAAAGAGGCGATATTAAAACATAACTCTCTGCTCGCTGTGGGTGTTGTGCAGGTAGAAGGGAAGTTTGATGCAGGCGATATTGTAAGGGTGGAAACGGGAGAGCAAACTATAGCGCTTGGAAGGGCGCGCTTTGATTCAGCCACCTTAGGCAAGATAAAGCAGAAATCAACTTCGGAGGCTGCCATAATTCTAGGGAGAAAAGAAGCCGCTATTGTTATACACTGTGATGAGATAGGGATACTCTGATGGAAAGTCTATTTATTGAGGTAAAAAAAAGCTCAAATATCTTAAAGAATATCTCCGCTGAAAATAGGAGCTTTGCAATAAAACGGTTGGGGGAGTTGGTTCAAGATAGAGAGGGTGATATTCTAAAGGCAAATGAGGCTGATATTCAGAATGCTCTTAAATCAGGGTTGTCTAGTCCTTTAATCTCTCGGCTTACCCTTACCCCAAAGAAGATTGCAGATATATCGGATGCCCTCTGCACCATCGCAAAAGAGGCCGATCCTATAGGGGAGGCGATAGGCGGCGGCATCCGCCCCAACGCTTTAAGGATAATAAAGCTGAGAGTTCCTCTTGGGGTAATAGGGGTAATCTATGAATCTAGACCGAATGTTACATTAGACTGCGCCGCTCTAGCCCTCCGCAGCGGCAATGCGGCGATGCTTAGAGGGGGTAAAGAGGCTGTCCGCACCAATACACTCTTTTGGCGGCTTATCCAGATCGTCCTTTCTAACAGCGGCCTCCCTGAAAAATCTATAGTTCTTATTGATGATCCTGATAGAACAAAGTTAGCCAAGATGCTAAAGGCGGATAGATATATCGACCTTATTATTCCAAGAGGCTCTCAAGCGCTGATAAAATATGTGGTGGAAAATTCTACCATCCCTATCGTAAAACATGACAAAGGGGTATGTAATATCTATGTGGATAAAGATGCGGACTTTGAGAAGGCGCTAAAAATAATATATAACGCTAAAACTAGCTATCCTAGCGCATGCAACGCTGTAGAGTGCGTAATTGTGCATAAAGATATTTTGGGGGCGTTTATTCCGCTCTTAGCCCGCAAGTTGAAATCTGCAGGGGTTAGGCTTTTAGGCTGCGATCGCTCTGTAAAGGCAGGCGGAGTTGAACCTATAGCGGAGTGGGGGGAGGAATACCTATCGCTCACTCTTGCTGTAAGGGCGGCGGACAGCTTAGAGGATGCCGTGAATTTTATTGAACAGTTCGGCAGCGCCCACTCTGACGCGATTATTACAGAAAATTATACGGCGGCGGAATATTTTCTAAAATGGGTTGACTCCGCGTGCGTTTATGTAAACGCCTCAACACGTTTTACAGACGGCGGGCAGTTCGGCTTAGGGGCAGAGGTGGGGATAAGCACTCAGAAGCTGCATGTGCGCGGTCCTATGGGGGCAAAAGATCTGACCACTTATAAATATATAATCTATGGTGATGGGCAGATTAGGGAGTAAGCTCGTCGCTTTTCAAATCCTGATTTTATTTTTAACCATTTCCTAATTAGTTAGCTAATTATGATTTTTTTATCTTTTATCTTGATAAATTAAAAAGTTTCATTTAAGCTAGCAAACTAAAGGGGTAAGGCTATACTCGTAAAAAATAGCACACTGTTTGATTTTGCAATTTTTACGTGTTTTTAGCTGCTCTTATCTTTTATTTATTAGCTAGGAGAATCTTTATGAGCGACAAAAACGATCTGTTGTCAGGGCTGACGGATGTGTTGAAAAACGGCAAAAAAGCCGGTCTGTTTCTGGGTGCAATCCTCTTTGTCATTATGCTGCTGCTTCCTGCGCCTGAAGGGATGAAGCCTGAGGCGTGGGCTGTGGCTGCAGTTACAGTGCTTATGGCAGTTTGGTGGATTACAGAGGCTATCCCCATTCCTGCTACTGCGCTGCTTCCCATCCCGCTGTATCCTATCTTAACTGTAATGCCTGCTAAGCAGGTGACGGGCTCTTATGGGGATGAGGTAATCTATCTATTTATGGGCGGTTTCTTTTTAGCCGCCGCTATGGAGCACTGGAATCTTCACCGCCGAATAGCGCTTCTAACTGTCCGTTTGGTAGGGACGTCTCCTACCCATATGGTGTTGGGTTTTATGCTCGCTGTGGCGCTGCTCTCTATGGGAATAAGCAACACCGCCTGCGCTGTTATGATGGTTCCTATCGGAATTGCGGTAGTTTCCCAGATCACAGGGCTTTCTATAAAAGATTTGCATGACGCCAATCCTGAAAAGAAATACGCCGCCAACTTTGCTAAAGCGTTGATGATCGGGATCGCCTACGCTGCCTCTATAGGAGGCGTCGCCACCCTAATAGGCACACCCCCTAATATGATCATGAAAGCGCAGATACAGAGCCTGTATAATATTGAAATATCCTTTGTTCAATGGTTAATTTTTGGGCTGCCGTTTGCAGTGGTTATGCTGGCTATAGCGTGGTTTTTGCTCACAAAGGTTCTCTTCCCGATGGGAAATCTCACCTTAGCAGGCAGCCGAGAACTTATAGACGAGCAGATTAAAAAGCTAGGTCCTATGAGCAGAGCCGAAATATCAATCGCCGTGATAGGCACGCTCATGGCTGTTATGTGGATTTCTAGGGGCTTTATTAAGATAGACGCCTTAAAGATGGTCTCTGATACGACAGTCGCCATTGTCGGCGCAATGCTTTTATTCTTAGTTCCTGTGGATTTCAAGAAAGGGGTGCATATATTGGAGTGGAAGACCGCAGTTAAGATACCTTGGGACATTGTTATCCTCTTCGGCGGCGGGATCACTATCGCCAGCGGTTTTCAGAAGACAGGGCTCGCTCTATGGCTTAGCTCTCAACTTACACAGTTAAGCGCGCTGCATGTGGTCATCTTTGTGCTGATTGTGGCTTTATTAACCACCTTCTGAACGGAGATAACCTCCAACACCGACACCGCAACTCTTTTAATACCTATAATGGGCGCCGCGGCTATAGCTATGGGGATACACCCATTTACAACTATAGTTACCGCCTGCATGTCTGCATCTATGGCGTTTATGCTCCCTGTCG
>JAISNW010000241.1 GCA_031276055.1 Deferribacteraceae bacterium
GGTTAAGGGGATATGAGCGCAAGATAGCCATCTTAGAGAAAGCAGACAGCCGCCTAATGTGCGCCCAATGCCATGTTGAGTATAACTGCAACCCGGGTACAGACCTTGCCACAGGGCAGCCCGTAACTTTTGCAGACCGCAGAACAAATGTATTCCCTCTGCAAGACGCACTGCATCTATACGATTATTATTTTAAGAAAATAAACTTCGGCGACTTTAAGAACCTCTTTGACGGCGCAACTCTTTGGAAAGCGCAGCACCCTGAATTTGAGACCTATTATGACAGCACTCACTCCAAATTAGGGATAGATTGCGACGAGTGCCATATGCAGCCGGTTATGAAAGGGAAAAACAAGCTTTACACATCCCACATGGCAAAATCACCTAGATTTATTGCCAAAGACACCTGCCTTAAATCCGGCTGCCACGATAAGTGGAGCGAAGAGCAGGCTATCTATACGGTGGATTCCGTTAAAGCCTACACCAAAGGGCGCATGAGAAAAGCGGAATTTTGGCTCTCAACCTTGATAGACAGGATTCGCGAGGCTAAGAATCTTGGGATTGACGTTAAAGGCGCCCAAACTTCCCATACCCAAGCGCATATCCTCTGGGAATACTGGACAGCTGAAAACTCGGACGGTTTCCATAACCCCGCCTTGGCAAGGGAAAGCCTAACCCGCTCTATAACTATCTCCAGCGCCGCTGTTGCGGAATTGGAAAAGGCTATTTCTGAAAAAGCAAGCAGTGCAAAGAAATAACTTCGGTATAATAAGGGGGAGGAAACTCCCCCACAGAGCTTGCACTTTTTTTTAAGCTCCGCAATCTCTTTGGAAAAAATGTCAATATTCGGGTAAGACTTGCGTTTATTTGAGATGCCCGCAATAGAGAGGGTAAAGTTCTGTTACGCCGTGCCTGTTTTTTGATAGGATATATCCGTTCTGCTCAATGCTTCATAGCCGAAAATTTCGCCGTCCCTAAGTGAAACTATGGATAAAGGGTGCAAGCATCGGAATGTAAAAAGTGCATAAAAATTTGAGAGTAGGCTGAAACCTTTACAGGTTCCAGAGTGTTTAGAAAGGGGGAAGCCGCCCCTTTCTGCCTTGAGCTAATTAGATCTCTTTTAATTTGTAAATGGAAGAATAACGTCTTTTGCATTCACTCGTGATAATCACTCGCAAGCGCAATGCAAAAGAGTTAAGCGCCCCGCTGCATGCAGTTCGTTATTTTATAGCTCACCACTCGCAAATTGCGTTAATATAGTTTGCACTGATAGGTTATTACTGCATTCTCCGAAGCCATGGAGAGGTTTTTTATTGCAGCGGTTAAAGAGATAGTGTTATCAGGCGAACGGCGGGAAATTATATCAGATACTTCAATTTTCTCTACGGTTTGCTCCACAGCGGGAACTTCCGTATTTTCAGCAATGAAATAGACGGGAAGTATAATCTTCCCTTCGACCCTATGCAGCTTAAACGCTTGAACGCGGTCCGCCCTAATATTATAATCCCTGCTTCCCAAATCCTTGAAAACAAGGTCGTTAAAAGTGATGCTGGATGTGAAAGGGTTATAAAAAGCTTTATCGTAGGTAACCTGTTGGCGGCTGCATGCCCCTATAACATTTATAACCCGCAAAGCGTAATACTTTTGAGTGATTACAAAAAGCCCCCCAATAAGAAAGATAAATATTGCTATAAATTTTTTCACTTTTTAACCTACAAAGCGAATTATACATGAAATACGCTCTAAAGCACCCGCATATTTAAGATAAATGTATTTCTAATAAAAGCCTTTTATTAAGCGTAAGCATCTATACAGATGGAATCGAAGGCTTTAAGCGCACCTACAAATTCAAGTTCTATAATATGCTCCTCGTCCAATTCATGGCTTGTGTAAGAGAGAACCCCTCCCATTTCCGTAACCCGGATGATAGGTTCATGCAGTTTCTCCGCTACTTCGGTAGCGGGGCGGTCGCCATAAAAGGCGGTGAATATGCCTGCTTCGGCAAGATATTCTGAAATCTCTTTGAGCTTTGAAGGATAGAGCTTTAACACTTCCTCTGCTAACTTTAATGTTTTATTGGTCATATAGTAGCTGTCTATCTCAACTTGCATACCGCCAACTTCAAGAGAGTATTGTTTAAATTTCTCATTGTATTTGAAGTCGTTTTTTTCCATTCCTACTCCTACTTGTAAAGATATTTTATCGTTTAATAATCCCTTTGTAAAGCAATAAAAAGTATCAAATATCCTTAAGAGACGAAATATATTAGAACGATAGATTAATGCAACATAATAATTTATTAAGGGTATCTAGAGAAAGGCAAGCCGATTACTATGGTATTATAGAGAGTTTAACAGTCTGTCTATTTTCTTTAAATAATCGGTGTTTGACAAATAACAGATGCGGCGGCAAAGGGTTTGGAGAGGTTTTGCCCACGATTCAAGCTTTAAAAAATATTTACGGCAGCCTATCAATATCTTTTGCGTTACAACAATTTCTTGCTTTACTTTTTTTGAAAAGTGCTTTATCTGTATATATGTGTTATAAGTTGCGTTCCAAATTTTCTGAGTTTTCTTATAGCGGCTTAGGCACAACTTTTTATTATTGGACGGTTCATGAGCAATAAGATTCCTTTAGGGAAACTGCTGTTAAAGCTTGGTTATGTATCCGAAGAGCAAATAGGGATTGCTGTAGAGATACAAGCCATACGTAAAAAGCTGCTCGGGGAGATACTCACTGAGCAATCTTTCGTTTCACCGAGGGATGTTGCAAAAGCTATTGCAGAACAGGCAGATAAACAGGTTATAGATGTTTCGGAATTTCCTGTTTCCTCCGACGCCCTAAGGCTTATTGATCATAATATGTCAAAGCAGCTGGAGGTGCTGCCGTTAGCCATTAAAGACGACGGCATCCTTATGATTGCCATGTCGGACCCGTTTGACATAAACACCATTGACATCATCTCCCGCAAAACTGGAATGCGCCTAGAGATATGCGTTTCTGACAAGGACACCCTCTTAAAACGCAGTGAGATAATGTATTATCTCTTGGAAAAACCGATAATTGAAGAGATAAAAACCCATATAGATAAAATTAACGCCAGCGGTCAACCTGTAGACATTCCAAGGCTGTTGGACAATATAATGACCCATGCTATCATTGAAAGGTGTACAGACATACATATCTCTCCAGAGGATAATGTTTCTCATGTATTTTTTAGGATTGA
>JAISNW010000002.1 GCA_031276055.1 Deferribacteraceae bacterium
ATCAAGGGGTCGGCTTTGAGCTTTTTGATGATGCTAGTTTAGGCATGACAGAGTTTATGCAAAATGTCAACTATCAAAGAGCTCTGCAAGGGGAGCTCATGCGCTCTATAACAGCTCTAAATGAAGTGGTTGAAGCGAAGGTGCATATCTCTGTCCCAAAAGAGCGCATCTTTACCGAAAGCAGTGAAGAATCTAAGGCTTCGGTGGTTGTGCGCCTAATGCCGGGTGCATCCCTTAAAGAAGATCAGGTGCGCGCTATAACCCACCTCGTGGCATCCGCCGTGCGAGGCTTAAAGCCGGAGGGCGTTCAGGTTATGGACACCAACGGCAACCTCCTTAGCGAATTTATGACAGAAGATAGGGAGGCGCTGCATCAAACCCAAACCCAGATCGACCAGCAGCGGCAGATTGAGAAAGATTTAGAGAGCAGGCTCTATGGGCTTTTAGCAAAGACGACCGGCACAGATAGATTTGTTGCGCGGGTAAATATCGATATGGATTTCAACAAGAAAGATATAACCAAAGAGGAGTATGGAGATACCCCTGTTTTACGCTCACAACACACCCTTGAAGTGAACTCCTCTAACAATGGGCAAGCTCCTCAAGGGGTGCCTGGCGTTGAATCCAACCTTGCAGAGCCTGATCTGTTGATAAATGGTATTTTGAGCGAGTTTTCAAAGAGCGAGGAAACTCAAAATTTTGAAATATCTAAAACCATCACGCGGGAACTCGTTACAAGCGGAGTCGTCAAACGTTTAGTGGTAAGCGTTGTTGTTGACGATAAACCTGAACAGATAGAAGAAAACGGCGTGAAAAGGGTTGTAAAACGCCCCCGCACAGACGAAGAACTGGCGCGCCTTAGAACAGCGGTTGCATCCGCCGTCGGTTTTAACGCCGAACGCGGCGATGTTGTGGATGTTACTAATATATCGTTTGACACCTCTGAAGAGTGGGGGGAAACAGCGATAGCGGAAAAGGAACAGATTATGGAATGGGTGACGGCGGTTGCTAAATATGCAGCGGCGATAATTATCTTAGTGCTCTTCTACCTCCTCTTTGTGCGTCCGATACTGCGCAGACTTGACAGCGCTAAAGAGATTGACGAAGAGTTGTTAGGGGAATCCGCCATAGATGCTCAGCTTTCAAGTTTAGATATATCTGTGGGCGGCGAATCAGGCTTTCCCAAGACCGTTGAGGAGCTGGAGCGGGAGATAGAATCTGAGCTTGACGAGAGCATTCCAGTGGACGTAGAGGCGGTCAAATCAAAAGTTATGCTTAAAAAGATCGAGGAAACCTCTAATGAAGACCCTGAAATGGTGGCAAACCTCTTAAAAGCTATGATAAAAGGGAATTAGTATGGCTAAAGATAATTTACAATCCCTTTTGGGCGTCAATACAACCAGCCAAGGGATGCGCAAAGCCGCCGTTCTTATGATTGCGCTGGGCGAAGAGCTTTCTTCAAAGATAATGGCTTTTTTAGACGATGAGGAGGTAGCCGACCTCTCCAAAGAGATCGCCTTAACAAAGGTTGTTCCTCCCGAGCAGATAGATGACATCATAGAAGAGTTCTATAATATGATGCTCGCTAAAAAGTTCATCGCCAAAGGGGGTTTGGAATACGCTAAATCTGTTCTGGTGAAGTCGCTCGGACCTGAACGCGCTAGAAAGATCATAGACCGCCTTACAAAGATGTTGGAGCAGTCCAGCGGTTTTGAATTTTTGACCAAGATAGATCCGAAACAGCTTGCAAAGTTTATAATGAACGAACACCCGCAGACTATAGCCTTGATCCTTGCGCACCTTGATCCATCCCACGCTGCGGAGTCCATGTCGCAGCTGCCGGAGGAGCTTAAAGCTGAAGTAGCGGTGAGGATAGCGAATCTTCAAGATATATCGCCCACTGTTGTAAAAACTCTCTCAAAGGTGTTAGAAGAGCGCTTTGAAGCCTTATCTTCTTACAATGTGGAGGTAGGGGGCGTTAAATCTGTAGCGGAAATCTTTAACCGCATGGATAGGGTGAACAGCAAGGCGACCCTTGACCGTTTAGAAAAGGATGCCCCCGAGCTTGTTGCAAAGATACGCGACATGATGTTTGTTTTTGATGATATTAAACTTTTGGGCAAAGCTGCTATTCAAGAGATTCTAAAAAAGGCGGACAAAAAGGTGCTTACCTTTGCCCTCAAGGGAGCGGATGAAGATACAAAGAACAGGTTCTTTGAAAATATGTCCAAACGGGCTGTGGAAAATATGATGGAGGAGATGGAGTATATGGGGCCCGTCCGCCTAAAAGATGTAGAAAAGGCGCAGCACGAGATAGTTGCCATCGTCCGTGAACTGGACGAAGAGGGGGTAATAAGCATCGGCGGCGGCGAAGAAGAGGCTTTCGTTTAGATGAAGATTATAAAAGGCGGTTCAGGGTTAAATATCAAGCCATACAGCATTGAGGAGTTCAGCGCCCCCACAGAGCCGGGAGAGCGAAATTACACCCTTGCTTCTTTTGGAGATGAAAAATCTATCCAAGAGAGGGCGGCGGATAATAGGTTAAAAGCGAGCGGCGCGGCGGTGTTTGCATCCCCTCCGATGAAACGAAAAAGCCTATTCTCTTCCTATAATGATGATGAAGATACGGGGATATTTAACTCCTATGTTACCCATAAGCCGCCCGATGAAAGCGCTGATAAAACCGAATCCCAGAGGCTTTTAGAGCAGATATTTTCTCAAGATTTGACCCAAACCGGCGGCGGGGGTGATTTCCAAGATTTTAGCTTCCATGAGGAAGAACCTGAAAATCTGAATATACTCCCTTCCCAGAAAGATATAGTGGAAAAAAACTTAGAGCTTCAGCAGTTAGAGGATGAGAAGAACGAACTTCTTAAACAGATAGATGAGCTGAATTCTCAGAACTCCCAACTCCTATCTGAAAATAGAGAGCTTGAGGCAAAGTTGGCGGAGACGCCCTCCCTCTGCGAAAAAGCCAAAAATGAGGGCTATCAAGCCGCTAAAAAGGATTTTGACAGGATGCAGAGAGCCGTTTATGAGGCAGATAAGGCGGATTACCTCCAAAAGATGCAGGAGAGTTGGGAGGCGGCTGCGCAGGAAATTAAAAAGGTAGACGAAAAGATAGCCGAGATAGATGAACTGATGCCTGATATAGTTCTAGGATATGTGAAAGATATTGTTGGAACAGAGAGGGTGCTTAATGACGGTATAATAGTAAATGTGGTCCGCCAAGCCCTTGACCACCTGAAAGATTTGCAACAGATAGTTTTTAGCGTTAATGCCGCCGATGCTCAGATAATAGCGGAAAAATTCCCGCAATACGGCGTTTCCATCGATGCGGCTGTCCCTAAAGGTTCTGTTAAAGTCCGCACCAAGATAGGCGAGGTGAGCCTGAGCATAGATAATTGGATGGAAAATCTTCGTAAACAGATAGATGAACAACTTACAGCTGCTAAAGCAGATCAAGCTAAAGAATGATATAGCTTACAGCGGTTATGTAACAAAGATTGTCGGGCTTATTATTGAAGCCGACGGTCCGCTGTTAGGTATAGGCGCCCGCTGTTTGATCTCCACTGCATACGACAGGGCTGTCTCTGCTGAAATAGTAGGGTTTAAGGAGAATCGCGTGCTTCTTATGCCATACGGCGAAAGTGATGGAATAGCGCCCGGTAGCATCGTTAAGAGCCAGAAGAGAGGGATGAGCATCACAGTATCTCCCGAAATTTTGGGGAGAATCTTGAACGGGCTAGGCGAGCCGATAGACGGCGGTCCCCCCATTACGTCAGGAACAGCTGTAAATATCAATACCAATCCACCCCAACCTATGAAACGTAAAGTTATAAAAGATATTATCTGCACAGGGATAAAGGCGATTGATGGGCTTATCACCACAGGCAGCGGTCAGCGGGTGGGAATATTTGCGGGCTCCGGCGTAGGCAAAAGCGTTCTGCTTGCCATGATAGCCCGCAACACCAACGCTGATATTAATGTTATCGCTCTGATAGGTGAGCGGGGGCGGGAAGTTAAAGAGTTCATCGAGCGCGATCTCGGCGAAGAGGGGTTGAAACGCTCGGTGGTTGTGGTCGCTACAAGCGATCAGGCGTCTCTAGTGCGTAGAACGGGGGCGTTTATCGCTACAGCTATCGCCGAATACTTTAGGGATCAAGGAAAAAAGGTGATGTTTATGATGGACAGCATCACCCGTTTTGCTATGGCGCAGAGGGAGATTGGGCTTGCCGTGGGGGAACCGCCTGCCACTAAAGGCTATACTCCTTCTGTTTTCTCCATCCTGCCAAAACTTCTTGAACGGGCGGGCAACTGTGAAGGGGAAGGCAGCATCACCGGCCTTTACACCGTTTTGGTGGAAGGGGATGACTTAAACGATCCCATAGCGGACTCTGTGCGCTCTATAATAGATGGGCATATAGTGCTTGACCGCCTCTTTGCCGCAAGAAACCACTATCCTGCAATAGATGTGCTTTCAAGCGTTTCAAGGTTGATGAAAGAGATTGTAAGCGATGAGGTTTTTAATGACGCCGGGCGCTTTCGCGATATCCTTGCAACCTATCGACAGGCGGAAGACCTTGTGAATATCGGCGCATATGCGGCAGGTTCAAACCCTAAGATTGACGAGTCGTTAAAAAAGATAAACGATATAAACGCTTTTTTACAGCAGGGTATAGGCACAAATTTTCCCTACCATGAAACAACAGCGTTGATTAGAGAGATAGTCGGCTAATGCAAAAGCGGTTCAAGCTGCAAAAGGTTTTAGAATACCGCAGCATTATGTTGGAAAAAGAGAAGGCGCATACCGCCGCGCTTATTCAAGAAGAGCGAAATATTGCGCGCATTATCCGTGAGATGGGGGTTGAGATAAAGGCAAAACGTGAAGAGGCGGACAGCTGCGGCACAGATTTTATTATGGCGGGCTTATACAGAAACTATATCGACCATTTAGAGATGCTGAGAAATGCAGAGCAGAAAAAATTAGCGGAACACCGCCAACTCTTGCATAAACAGAAAAACCTCACCATCGCCGCCTATAAGCGCAAACAGGTGATGGACAAGTTGAAAGATAAACATGCCGTCGAATACGGCAAATACATTGATAAAGAGGAAACCAAAGCCGCAGAGGATATGGTAACCACACGGCGGGCGGCAAAGCTCGATGAGGAGGATTAAAGGTAACAAATTATGAAAATGCTAAACCTTATAAATATTAAGGAAAATAATGGTAAAATATTCTATTTTAAAGACGTTATTGAAAGTATAGAAAGCCATATGGTTATTCCATTTAACAACGATGAGATGCTAACATTATTAAAACAAGCTGCAGACAACACAGTCACGACAATAAACAATGCTCCGTTATTCAACGGACGCCCCAATGAATTTGGCAATTTAGTCCAACACCCGTGAATTCTTGTGGAAAAGCAAAGGAGTCTGGGTATCCTGACGGTTTTATAGATTTTCAAGGATTTTATTGCTACATTGAGGTTAAAACATACGAACATACAAAGAAACAACAAACTTTAAGGTCATTTTTTTATTCACCTTCCCCAACTTCAAAGATCACAAGGGATGCT
>JAISNW010000011.1 GCA_031276055.1 Deferribacteraceae bacterium
CATCTACCTCTCTGAGAATCAGAACAACTCTTAACTTCTCAGGCAGCGAATCAATAAACAGCTTAATATACTTTTTAAGTTCATCTCTTAGCATCTCTGTCTCTGGGGTTGTATAGACAGGCAGATTATCAAAAAAGTCATATTCCTCATCCTCAGTTGATACATCCACCGTCCATTTGTTCTTCTCATATCTATTAAAGGCAAGGTTTATCCCTATCCGTTTTATCCAAGCGTAAAAACCCGCTCTGTTCTGCAACGTGGAGAGTTTCTCAAACGCTTTCACAAACGTCTCTTGCGTAACATCTTCAGCCTCCGCATCGTTTTTTAAGATGCCTAGAACTGTGCGGAAAACAGGTTTCTGGTATTTAAGCACCAAAAGTTCAAACGCCTGAATATCTCCGCCTAGAACAGATTCAACTATATGCTCGTCTTGCATTAACCCTCCGCTGCCCTCCAATTCTTAGAAGTTTCGCGCCCAAACTAGCCTTTACATTACACTGACATCAAAATCTGATGAAAGTTCACTGAAATCTGAAATTAATCAACAGATGCGCAATTAACTATAAACAATTATTCATAAAAGTATTCATAAAGAAAATCACCTTGACAATCCCTAGAAACTGTTATAGCATTAGGCAGTAAAAAAGAATAGGAGTTTTTAAGGATGCCGCTTACATTGAATACAGATAATTTTGAAAAGGAGATCACTGCGGATATACCCGTGCTGGTTGACTTTTGGGCGCCTTGGTGCGCTCCCTGCCGCAAGCTTGGTCCTATTATCGACTCTATTGAAGAGGAGTTTGCAGGAAAGGCGAAGATTTGCAAACTAAATGTGGACGAAAATAAGCAGATAGCAAGCAAATATTCTATAGTGGGAATTCCCACAGTTATAGTTTTTAAGGACGGCGATATAGCCGAACAGTTTTCAGGGGTTCAGCAGCGCGCAGTCTACTGCGATTCATTAAATAAACACCTCAATAATTAAAAGTTTTGGATACTCTTCTTGTATCAGGGAGAACCTTTCATTCTAGACTTTTTGTAGGGACAGGGAAGTTCGGAAACCCTGAAGTTATGAAGCTTGCTCTTGCTGCAAGCGGAACAGAGATGTTCACCGTTGCATTAAGGCGGGTGGATTTTTCAGTCCCTGACAATTTCCTCTCTGGGCTCTCTTCAGAGAATTACCTTATCCTGCCTAACACCTCCGGAGCAGAAGATGCTGAACAAGCGGTGCGTCTAGCACGTTTGGCATTGCGCTGCGGCGGTTTTAACTGGATTAAACTTGAGGTGACTCCCGAGCCTAGATACCTTTTGCCAGACGGCGCACAAACCCTAAAAGCAACAGAGATTCTAGTTAAAGAGGGCTTTACAGTGCTGCCCTATATAAATGCTGATCCCATCCTTGCTAAACAGTTAGAGGAGGCCGGGGCGGCGGCGCTGATGCCTCTAGGTTCTCCCATAGGCACAAATAGAGGGCTGCAAACCCAAGCTATGCTTGAAATTATTATAGAGCAGGCAAAGCTGCCTGTGGTGGTGGATGCAGGTTTAGGAGCGCCAAGCCACGCTGCAAAAGCTATGGAGTTAGGCGCTGATGCTGTTCTTGTGAACACCGCTATAGCCATTGCGCGCGATCCTATAAAGATGGCGGAGGCTTTTAAGAGCGCTGTTGAAGCTGGACGCGCCGCTTATTGTGCAGGGTTGGGGGAAAAGAATAAGTTCTCCTCCCCAACAAGCCCCCTTACTGGCTTCTTAAAGTAGGCGTCGGTGTTAATTCGCCTTTGCTAAAAAGAACTGCCTGCATTTGAAAGCCTTTATCTTGAGGTCGGCATAGCCGTCAACTATCTGAACCTCATTAAAACCGCTCTCCCGCAAAAGAGATAAGATAAGCTCATTAGGGTAGAATCTCTCTTGCACCTGTGTATCCGTGCGCAGATAATCCCCACCTGAGCCTTTAACTTCAAAGATTATTATATTATAAACAATATCGCCTGTTACGGGCTCAAAGAGTGGTTTTACAATGCAGGCGCTGCTGCAGTCAACCATAGAAAAGCCCTCATCCCAATCATCATCAAAGGCGTTGATCCCATTTATATCAAAGAAGAATATACCTCCGTCTTTAAGGGCTTTCATGACTGAATTAAAGAGATTTAATAAGCTCTCTTCGCTTAAAAAGTGATTAACGCTGTCAAAAACAGAGACAACAGCGGAAAATTTTTGAGAGAGAGAAAAAGTTTCGGCGTCTTGCAAAGAAAAAAGAACATCTGGAGCATTTTTTTCGGCAATGTCCAGCATCTCGCGGGAATTATCTACCCCTATAACATTAAAACGGCGGTGGGAAAGCCTCGCGCTTAACTGCCCAGTTCCGCAGCAGAGGTCTAATATATCCGCCTTTTCGGGAAGGAGAGGGAGGACTAAACGGTTTAACGCCATCTCAAATAGTGCAGGAGCATCTTTTGTCCAATAACGGTCATAATATTTTGCAAATTTAGCGTAGCTCATCAGAGATATTCCAAAAGTGGTTGACAGGACCGCTGCCTCTGCCTATTCGAAGGTCTTTGCCTTTCAATATGGCGTTTGTTATATATATCTTAGCCTTTCGGATGCTCTCATCTAGGGTGCAGCCGTGTGCAAGATATGCGGTTATCGCGGCGGAAAAGGTGCAGCCGGTGCCGTGGACATTCTCTGTATCCACCCTAGGTGCAGAAAATTCATAGACGCTCTTTCCATTATACCAAAGATCAACACTTTCAGCACCGCTGCCATGTCCGCCTTTTAATATAACAGTTTGCGCCCCTCTCCTTGAGATGATCTTACACGCTTCAACCTTATCTTTATAGTTTAATATCTTAATCCCTGAAAGAGCTTCAGCTTCATGAAGATTCGGCGTTACCACCCTTGCTAATGGAAAGAGCTTTTTTATCATAGTATTTATGGCGTCTGTTTTAAGAAGGAGCGCCCCAGTAGCCGCCACCATAACAGGATCAACCACCAGATTTTTTACTTCATACTTTTCAAGCCCTTTTGCCACGACATCTATTATCTCTTTTGAAAAGAGCATCCCTATCTTTACAGAATCCGCTCCAATATCTTCAAAAACGGCGTCAATCTGCATAGCGATATTATCTATAGGGATAGTTGCAATCTGTTTAACCTCTAAAGTGTTTTGGGCGGTTACCGCTGCTATAACGGACATGCCGAAAACTCCAAGAGCAGAAAAAGTCTTCAGGTCCGCTTGAATCCCTGCACAGCCGCCGCTGTCAGAGGTTGCTATAGTCAAACTCTTCTTCATGCTCATCCTCCTCTTCAGTAAAATCATCCCCCTTTGACGAGAGATACTCATCGTCTGTCGATTGAATATCCCAAACGGCGGCGTCCTCATTCTTTCTTCGTGAAGTTAGAGCATAATCTATCTTAGCATTGTCCAAAGCCTCAAAAAATTTATAGCTCGGCTTTACCATGTAGCCGTTAAGATTTATGGAAAAGATATGATTATCTCTTTTAATCTCAATTTTTACCTGAAGCTCCCCCCTATTTCCTGTGATGATGGTGTAAAGGGTTTCTAAAACGTTCTCGTCTTTAGGGTGAAGGTATATTTTCAGCTCAGGCATCTGCTTTTCAACCGCCCGCATAAATGGAGTTATGGAGCTTACAACTATATTGCGCTCACTATCGTTGAAGTCGGAGAGCTTGCCTGAGACTAAGTAGATATCTTCAATGCTTAGCAGCTCTTTATATACCTTGAACCGATCAAAGCTGAGATCGTCGTTCTGAAAGATAACGCAAGGGATCTTGCCTTTCGTATCCTCTAAATCGAATGTAACCATATCTCTCTGTTTTCTTGTCTGTCTCCCTTTTGAATTAGAGATCACCCCTAAAACCTGCACACTGTTTCCAATGGGGGCGGCGTAAACATCTTTGGTGGTGGGGAAAAAACCGTTTGTGAACCTGTGGGCGGCGGAAAGGGGGTGGCCTGAAAGATAGATTGACAACGCCCTCTTCTCTGCCATAAAAAGCTCAAAATCAACGATGCTTAGAGGGTGCTCAGAAAATTCAACAGTTGTCGAAATAGGTTTGCTCTCCGTCTGCTCATCTTCATCTGCAAAGAGAAAATCTTCTATGGACAATTGCCCGTACGCCCTCTGTTTTTGGGTGATATGCCCATGCTCTAAGGTGCTTTCCATCGTTAGAAGGAGGCTGCGCCTACTCTCCCCAAAGCAGTCAAACGCACCAGCGTATATCAGCGCTTCAAGCACCTTCTTATTGGTGACGTCTGATCTTACTCTTTCGCAAAAGTTGGCAAGGCTGCTAAACTCTCCCCCCCTTTTTCTTTCGTTGACTATCTCTTCGGTGGCGGAAATTCCTAAATTC
>JAISNW010000025.1 GCA_031276055.1 Deferribacteraceae bacterium
CGCTCTGAACCCTGTATTTACCATTGGAGAACAGCTTGTGGAGACGATCCGTTTCCACGATAAGCTGGATAAACACTCTGCTAGAGAGAAGGCGGTGCAGCTGCTTGAAAAGACTCGGATACCCTATCCATCTGAGCGTTTAAGTTCATACCCCCACCAACTTTCAGGAGGGATGAACCAGCGGGTTATGATCGCCCTTGCTTTAGCTGCAAAACCTAAACTCTTGATAGCCGACGAACCTACCACCGCTCTTGATGTTCTAACACAGAACCAGATTATCGAGCTTCTAGCGGAGTTTGCAGTGCAGAAAGAGTTTGCCATCCTATTTATAACCCACGATATTTCGCTCATCGAGAGTATTGCAGATACCATCCTTGTGCTCTATGCAGGGGAGATAATAGAGATATTAACAGGGGATGATTTGAAAAGCGGGCGTATGAGGCACCCGTGCACTAAAGCGTTAAAAGAGTGCCTCCCTAAACTTACCACTAAACCGCTCTCTTCCCACCTTTATACAATACAAGGGCAGATTGCTCAAAACAGCAGAGAGTTTGATAACAGGTGCATCTTCTCCGATAGGTGTGAAAAACTCCTCCCTATCTGCACAAAAGAAAAACCGAAGTTAGTTGATAAGGTAAAGTGTTTCATATATAATCAATAACATTAGAGGCATTTGGAGATTAGATGAACACAGCTGTATTTAAGCTCAAGCGGTTTTTGGGAACATGCAAAGAGGCTTTACGGGCTACCGTTTCAGCCCCATCGCGCACTATCCTGTCCGCTGTGTGCATCGGGCTGGGGATAGCAGGGGTGGCTATAGTCGCCGCCCTTAGCGTCGCCGCTCTTAAAAAAGCTGAATATATGATAGAGACTTTCGGTTCAGATACACTCTTTCTTGTCAGCGGCAGCAACTACAATATGCCTTTCAGCCGTCAACTTACCCTTTCTGTGGGCGATGCCGACGCGCTCAGGGAAAACTTTCCCGACGCCTACTTTGTTTCACCTATCCGCAATGTCTGGGGGCTTATCGTCTCCTATCAGAATGCAAGGCTGATGAGTGAAGTAGGCGGTTTGACGGGAACTTTAGAGATAGAAAGGAACTGGAAAATAGTTGAAGGGAGAGATTTGACGCCGGATGATCGTGAATATGCAAACAACGTCTGCCTCTTAGGGTCGTTTGTGCGTGACACCCTCTTTCCTAATGAAGAAGATCCGCTGGGCAAGCAGATTAAGATAGGCAGAGGTGTATGTGAGGTTGTGGGGGTAGCTGAAGAAAAAACGTTGGGGGCTTACGATAATGTTCTCAACACCTTTGTTCTGCTTCCTGATACCGTCTTTTCAAAACGTTTCCAGTGGAGAAGGCTGCTTGCTGTTGGAATAAGGATGCGCTTTTACACTATGGACGATGTGAATCGGCAGCTGCCTTCGGTGATAGAGTTTCTAAGAGAGCGGCACGGTTTGGAGGAAGGGCAGCCTAACGACTTTCGGTTCTTCACAGCATCATCCATAAGCCAGATGATCTACACTATAATGGGGGCTATAGGGGCGTTTTTGGGGGCTATCACCCTCCTTGTAATAATTGTAGGCGGCTTTGTTACAGCAAATATCTTTCTTCTAGCAACGCAAACCCGCGTTAAAGAGATAGGTATAAGGCGGGCGTTCGGCGCAAACAGCACAGATATATTCCTTCAGTTCATAATTGAATTTGTTATAGTGGGTTTATGCGGGATGCTGGTTGGGGTTTTAGTAGGCAGCGCTTACGCCGCTTTTATATCATCTTTCGGCTTTTTAGATGTTAAGATTACACCAACGGTGTTTCTTATCACAACCTTTGTTTCCCTAATAGTCGCCCTAACCTTTGGGATACTCCCTGCGCGCTCGGCATCCAAAATTAATCCGATAGATGCTATAAAGAGCTTGTAATCGGCGTCTGAAATTTTTAGCAAATTATCTTAAAAAAGGTAAACTTTTAATTGACAATCAGCAAGGTAATAATATATCATCTTTTCTCCGTTTATTTTGGCAGTGAAGAAATGTTATGCGGCAGATTGAATTTATAGGATTATCGGGGAGATGCCCGAGCGGCTAAAGGGGGCAGGCTGTAAACCTGTTGCGCGAGCTACGGAGGTTCGAATCCTCCTCTCCCCATAGGTTGAAAGTTATACACTATTGCGGGCGTAGCTCAGTTGGTAGAGCACCAGCCTTCCAAGTTGGATGTCGCGGGTCCGAGCCCCGTCGCCCGCTTGGAACTTTAATAGAGAGGGGATAGCTTTAGCCTGCTTTACTTTCGCCCATGTGGCTCAGTCGGTTAGAGCGCGTCCTTGGTAAGGACGAGGTCCCCGGTTCAATTCCGGGCATGGGCTTATAGATAATAATTTGGTGAGGGTTATATAATATGTCTAAGAAGAAGTTTGAGAGAAAGAAACCCCATGTGAATGTGGGGACGAGAGGGCACGTTGACCATGGCAAGACCACCCTGACTGCGGCGATAACATGCGTGCTGTCTACTAAGAACTTAGCAGAATATGTTGATTATGCGCATATAGACAATGCGCCTGAGGAGCGCG
>JAISNW010000027.1 GCA_031276055.1 Deferribacteraceae bacterium
GAGAGCCGGTGGCGAGAGGTCTAGCGACTCTGCTTACAACAGTCTCCCAAAAGGTAGCAGTGGCAGGACACACAGATAATGTTCCTATTAATACCCCTGAATTCCCCTCCAACTGGGATTTAAGCGCTAAAAGAGCGGTAAACTTCCTAAGCTATATGCTGGAGAAGGAGACGCTGTTAAGACCTGAACGTTTCAGCGCAATAGGCTACGGCGAATACCGCCCCACAGTTCCTAACAGCACCGCCGCAAACCGTGATAGAAACCGCCGTGTGGAAGTTCTTATTATGAGAGATTATCCCACCGGCCGCGGCTTTGACTACAATAACGAGCCGTAAATCAACAGATGCTCTAAGGTGGATCGATTGTGAAAAGATTGATTTTAGTTGTCTTTTTAACTGTTCTTACTGCTTGTGCAGGGAAACAGTTGACTAGGCAGGAACAACTAGCGTGGCTTGAGAAAGTGGATGAAGCGCGCACTCGTGTTTATGATATAGATGCAGAAACACTCATAAATATTGCTGAACAAGCGTTGCTCTCTTTTGAAGATGACTATGTTCTCTCCCATACTCCTGATGGTTTTGTTGCGCATAGGCACTGGGTGGCTTATATGATTATTGCTGCAGCCGCAGGCGAAGATTATTGGTATGTAAACACAAAAAAAACAGAAGACAATAGAACATGGATACAGGTTAAAACACACCCTGGCGGCGGCTTTTCTGCATCTGCAGCTCCAACGGGCGGAACGGGCGGCGGGGGTTCTGCTGTGACTGTCCCCTATCAGGGAGCCTTAGAATCAAGCTACACACAAAGCCCAGGCTTATATAATCTCTTTTTTAACCGCATAGATTTTATTCTTGGATTAACCAAAGATCTTATATTTTGCGGTGATGTTGAAAAATATAGCAATATGGACTATCGATACAACACGACAGCGGCTTTATGTTCTATGGGGGATGATAAAATCCCTACTAATGCAAAACAACCTGCAGAGGTTATGGAATATTACAAAAAATTAAGAATCTATAAAGCTATGATGCGGACAACTAGACAGAACACTCAAGCCGTCTTAATAGGCGAACCGCCAGCTAAACCTTGGGAATAATTGCATGATTAGCAGACAGCAGCTTTAATTGCAAACTGTTATTACGCGGTGGATGAAAATAGACAGCGAACTTAAAACAAGAGGGAGAATACTGCTAATGCAAGTGGGCGGTGTATCTATTGAGGTAGTCCGAAAAAAGATTAAGAATATGCACCTCTACGTTCTGCCGCCTGATGGGAATGTCCGTATATCTGCACCAGTGAAAGTTAGCAGTGAAACTATAAGGCTCTTTGCTCTAACAAATATCGGGTGGATAAAATCGAAGATCACCGCTTTTGAAAGCCAGCCAAGGCAAACCGTCTGGGAATATATATCAGGGGAGAGCCATTATCTATGGGGGAAACCCTGCCGCCTAAAAGTAATAGAATATGCAAGAACCCACAACGTTTCAATACAATCTGAATTGTTGGTAATGAAAACTCGAGGGAAAACAGAAACCGCTGAACGCAAAGCTATTCTAAACGAATGGTACCGCAAAGAGTTAAAAGGGAAGATACCCTGTTTAATCTCATTATGGCAGAGGCGGATCGGGGTAACAGTAGATAGTTGGCAGGTAAAGAATATGCGGACGAAGTGGGGCAGCTGCAATGTAAGAGCTAGGCGGATATGGCTAAATCTGCAGCTGGCTAAAAAGCCTGTTGAATGTCTTGAATATATTATTGTTCATGAGCTGTGCCACCTAATTTATAGAAACCATTCACAAGACTTTACAGCGCTATTAACTAAACATCTTCCCAATTGGCGCGATGTGCAGAAGTTGCTGAACAGCTAAGGAGGAGGGATGGAGGAATTTTTCAACATAACCGCCGCCGATGGCGCTGTCAAACGCGAGAGGGAGAAGGCGCGCCGCCTTCGCAAAACTAAGTGGTGGAAGAGTAAGATAGGCGCAGGAGTCTGCGCCTACTGCAAAGCTAAGACCCCGCCCAATGAACTTACAATGGATCACATAATCCCGCTGTCCGCAGGCGGTAAAAGCGTAAAGAATAATATAGCTGCGGTATGCAAAAAGTGCAACAGTGCGAAGAAAGATAAGGTAGATTAGCAATTAAAGGTTTACTATCGCCGCGTTTTAAGCACTGTTCCAACAAATCCATTTTACACAAAAAAAACTAATAAAAAAGTGCTTGCGTTGGTTTAGGGTTTAGTATATACTCCCCCTCTGTAATTTATAGCCTTTGACGAAACGAAAAGTTAAAGCCGCTCCTTTTGCGGTTTTATTGGAGTTTCTTTGGAATTGGCTGTTTTTCTTTATTTTAAGAGATAGCATACTTAAAGGCTTGAGTTTACGGATATTTTATTGTTTAAGTTAATGGAGGTGTCCGTTGCCGACGCTGAACCAGTTAGTTAAATTCGGACGGAAGACATTGGTCAAAAAGACAAAGTCTCCCGCGTTGCAGTCTAATCCGCAACGGCGAGGCGTGTGTGTGCGTGTTTCCACCACCACGCCTAAAAAACCTAACTCTGCAATCAGAAAGATTGCCCGTGTACGCTTAACAAACGGGATAGAGGTAACAGCATATATACCGGGTATAGGGCATAACCTGCAAGAACACTCGGTGGTTTTGGTGAAAGGCGGGAGAACAAAAGACCTGCCAGGCGTGCGCTATAAGGTAATCAGAGGAGCGGGGGATACCGACGGAGCCGCTAACCGCAAAAAGTCCCGTTCTAAATACGGGGCTAAACGTCCGAAATAAGGTTGAGGTAACTAAGATATGGCACGCAGAAGAGTTGCTAAAAAACGTGAGGTGCTGCCGGATCCTGTATACGGCGATGCACTTATAACTAAATTTATCAATAATTTAATGTATTCAGGCCGCAAAAGCACAGCGGAAGGGATATTTTACAAAGCAATATCCATAGTGGAGAAAAACACAGGAGAGAGCGGCTCTGAACGCTTTCACAAAGCTATTGAGAATGTTGCTCCACGTGTGGAGGTTAAATCGCGTAGGGTAGGGGGCGCAACATATCAGGTGCCTACAGATGTTCGCGCTGAAAGAAGCCAAGCCCTCTCTATACGTTGGATAATCAACGCCGCCCGCTCCCGCAAGGAGCGCACCATGTATCAACGTTTAGCAGCCGAGATAACAGACGCGGCGGCAGGCAAGGGCAACGCCGTAAAGAGACGGGAAGAAACCCACAAGATGGCTGAGGCGAACCGCGCCTTTGCCCACTTCCGCTGGTAAGGAGATAATAGTGCCTAGAGTTAAGCCGCTTAACCTCATGAGAAATATAGGGATAATGGCTCATATAGATGCGGGCAAAACCACTACTACAGAGCGAATCCTCTTTTACACAGGGGTTACTCATAAGATAGGCGAGGTTCATGACGGCGCCGCCACCACAGACTGGATGGAGCAGGAGCGCGAGCGGGGGATAACGATCACCTCTGCTACTGTTCAATCTTTTTGGAGGGATCATCAGATAAATGTTATAGATACTCCCGGCCATGTGGATTTTACCATTGAGGTGGAGCGCTCCCTAAAGGTGTTAGACGGTGCAGTAGCGGTATTTTGCGCTGTCGGCGGGGTTCAACCCCAATCTGAAACTGTATGGCGGCAGGCTGATAAATACGGCGTTCCCCGCATCGCTTTTGTCAACAAGATGGATAGGGTAGGGGCGAACTTTGAACGGGTTGTAGAGATGATGAAAGATCGACTCGGCGCAAAACCCCTCGTGATAGGCATCCCTATAGGCAATGAAGATAAGTTTGAAGGGATGGTCGATCTTGTCCGTATGCGCTCTGTAATATGGCGCGGTGAAGAGCTGGGAGCAAAATATGAGTTTGGGGCTATCCCCGCGGAGCTTGAAGCGAAAGCTGAAAAATACCGCGTAGAGATGCTTGAAACTCTTGCAGAAACAGATGAAAATTTTCTAAATAAATATTTAGAGGGCGAGGAGATCTCTGTTGAAGAGATTATGGCGCTCATCCGCAAAGGAACGATAGGGCTTACATTCAACCCTGTTATATGCGGCTCTGCATTTAAGAATAAAGGGGTTCAACTTCTGCTGGATGCTGTTGTAGATTATATGCCTTCCCCTTTAGATATACCTGCAATAAAAGGGATTGACCTGAAAGGCGAAGAGGTTGTTAGAGAGACGAAAGATAATGCACCATTTTCAGCCCTAGCTTTCAAGATTATGACTGATCCTTACATGGGGCAGCTTACATATTTTAGAGTTTACTCCGGGCATTTAGACGCTGGCAGTTATGTGTTAAACAGCTCTAAAGATAAAAAAGAGCGGGTAGGGCGTCTGCTAAAGATGCACTCCAATAAACGCGAAGAGATTAAAGATATCTTTGCAGGGGATATTTGCGCTACAGTGGGTTTGAAGTTCACCACAACAGGGGATACTCTCTGCAGTGAGGATGCGCCTGTTATCCTAGAGGCTATGGAATTTCCTGATCCTGTTATAGATGTGGCGGTAGAACCGAAAACTAAAGCAGATCAAGATAAGCTCTCCATAGCCCTTAATAAACTTGCTCAAGAAGACCCATCCTTTAGGGTGAATATAAATGAGGAGACCGGGCAGACCATTATTGCAGGGATGGGGGAGCTTCATTTAGAGATAATTGTTGATCGCCTTTTGCGCGAGTTTAAGGTAGAAGCAAATGTGGGCAATCCCCAAGTGGCTTATAGGGAGACTCTTCGTAAATCCACCAAAGCTGAAGGACGTTATATAAAGCAGTCCGGCGGTCGCGGGCAGTATGGGCATGTTTGGTTGGAGCTCTCCCCTAAAGAGGCTGGAAGCGGATTTGAGTTTGAGAATAAGATTGTAGGCGGGGTTATCCCTAAAGAGTATATCCCCGCCATAGAGAAAGGGATAGTTGAAACGCTGACCAGCGGAGTTTTAGCGGGCTATCCTGTGGTAGATGTAAAAGCTGTGGTTTATGACGGTTCATATCACGAGGTTGACTCTAATGAGATGGCTTTCAAGATCGCCGCTTCTATGGCTTTTAAGGAAGGGATGCGCCGCGCCTCCCCTGTGCTTTTAGAGCCGATAATGCGCGTTGAAGTGGTCTGTCCTGAAGATTATGTCGGCGAAGTTATGGGCGATTTAAGTTCCCGACGCGGTAGACCTGAAGGGATGGAGATGCAGGGGAATTCGCAGGTGATAAAAGCCAAAGTCCCCTTAAAAGAGATGTTCGGCTATGCTACATCCTTGCGCTCTTCCACACAAGGGCGCGCTACATACACCATGCACTTTGATCGTTATGAGGAAGTTCCTAACTCTATCTCTGAAGAGATAGTTAAATCTAAGGGATAAGAATATACCCATTAAGAGTTTACCCCTCTTATGAATTGGTTTGTTGAAGGAGTTAAGTATGTCTAAGAAGAAGTTTGAGAGAAAGAAACCCCATGTGAATGTGGGGACGATAGGGCACGTTGACCATGGCAAGACCACCCTGACTGCGGCGATAACATGCGTGCTGTCTACTAAGAACTTAGCAGAATATGTTGATTATGCGCATATAGACAATGCGCCTGAGGAGCGCG
>JAISNW010000080.1 GCA_031276055.1 Deferribacteraceae bacterium
GCGCCGTTTATCTGATTTGCAATCTCCGCCTCCCGCTCCGCCCTATCCACAGAGGTGTAGCCTGCAGTATTGACCACAACATCAGGCTTTATCTCCCGCATTGCTCGAATTATGGAATCAGGGCTTGCTATGTCAATTTCATCTTTATCCATACCGATAACATTGCCTAATAGAGGAAGAACCCGCATAAGCTCATAGCCTATCTGCCCTATTTTGCCTAAGAGAAGGATTTTAGCCTTATTCAGCTGCAACATACCCCTTACCGCCCTAACAAACTATAGCCATTTTAACCAAAAACAAGAGCAATAACAAGGCAAAATAACAAGCAGATTTGAGCAGGCGGTTAAAACTTTGATTAGAAAATTATAAAAATCTCAATAATAAATCGCTTGACTTAAAGATATTTATTATATACTTTATCACTTCGTATTTGGGGGCGTAGTTCAGTTGGTTAGAACGCCGGCCTGTCACGTCGGAGGTCGCGAGTTCAAGTCTCGTCGCTCCCGTAAATGCGTCTTTTTATTTTGCATCAATGCAAAGATTCAAGGGTGAAGGGAATCACGGCATCCACCCCTTCACCTAAACCTTCCCCGCTAACGCGGCGGCTCCGGTGGCAGCGCTCCTGCGTCAAATGTATACGGAGTGTAACTTTCTATAGTGAATGTATACTGGGTATATTCAACTTTAGCAGGCGTTCCCTGCACCCCGCCGTCTCGCTGATCACCGCGCTTAAAGTGCATTGAGGAGAATATGTCAAAGGATGCCTTCCCATTGGAATCTGTTATTTCGTGCTGAACTATCCCATCAATCGGCTCCATTGTAAGCGCCACACTCTTTGCAGCGATTGGCTGCCCGCCGCCGTCTAAAAAGAGAAAAGTTTTTCTCTCCCCATAGGAGACATCCATCCACCCTGTGCTGCCGTAAAAATAAGGGGTAAGCTCTTCCTCTTCTTCGGTGAACCCGATCAATTTAGAATCTATTATCCTATTCTGAAGGGTATTCCAAAACCAGAAACCAAGGCGGACAGGGGCGAAAAATTTATGATCGCTGTCGTGTTCTATCTTTTCAAGAGTGTTGCGGTAGAAACGTTGGCCGTTGCCTGCCCCATATGCATCTGATAGGATAATATGGTTGACATTGCTGATAAGGTAGTTGTCCTCAAAGACGACGCCGTTTGGAATATCTGTGGAAAGCCCAGTGGAGCTGCCCTGAATGGTGATCGGGGCTATAGCGTTGCCCACAACCCCATTATAATAATAATCGATAAAATCTGGGTTGACAGGTTGGGCGTTGCCTGGCATCGCCTCAGTTTTAATAGTATTATGCCTATAAAGGATATTCTTATCCCCCACCCCGTTAGAACCCCATACGCCGCGCATCATTGTGCAGCCATCTACCCCTTTAAGCACAATAGTATTGCCTTCAAAGAGCATATTTTCAAAGGGGTTGTTGGTGTAATAGTTGGTGACGCGCATCCCCGCTGCAGTTGAAAGGCGTCCATACTCATCGCTGCGCTGGTTAGGGGAGTAGCACCACATATATATAATGTTATCAGCTACATGCAGATTATTCCCCCACCCTATCCCTATCGGGGCGTAACCCATCCCAAAAATTTTATTGTTTTTTAGGGTAACGCCGGCGCCGGCGCCCAAGGCAAAGCTGTTGGTATCGTAAGAATCGCTGTAAAGCTCGTTATCGTGGACATATTTGGCGTTGTCTATTCCGCGATGCCTGAAACGTCTAATGGAGTTGTAGGCAACTTCAGAATTATCCCCTACTTCAACGTTATTTCTCGCCTCCAGCGCACGCACCCCCGCGTGCCTATTGGTCATATCGCCGCCGCGGTCGTATATGAGGTTGTGGTGGATATAACCCGCACTCGTTTGAATACCGGGGGGTTGAAAAGCATAATAATCAAGGGTTAAGCCCGCAATCTCATTCTTTGTAATGCCCATATCGTGTAAAAAGAGCGGAGCACGAGAAGTTCCAGTCTTCCCTTGTTTAATAGTTCCGTTAAATATTTTAGCATTCTTAAAACTCCATAAGCCGGCAGTTATGCCGTAGGAGGCGCTCTGGTTGTATTGACTGGGGCTATCCGATGTATTCACCCCATTATCGTATATAAGGGTATGCCCATTTAAGTCTATTGTAACATCGTGCGCCCTGATTGTAATTCCTAATCCATCTGAGACTATATCTTCTGTGAGGACGTAAACTCCGGGGTTTGTAATCCAGAGCCCCGCAGAATTTCCCGGGTAATCGGGATTTTGATGCACAAAATCGGCTTGATAAAGTTTAACTTCATCTGTGAAGGTTTTAGTGGTAAAGGTTTTATCCGGGAGGGCGATGGCCTTTCCATCTTCATCTTGAGCTATTATGCGGTAGTGGTATATAACCCCTTCTCCTAAGCCTTTTAAGGTGAAAAGGTGGTTATAAAAATAAGATTCTGATACGGCGGACTTACTCCCATAAGCTGTAGTTTCACCATATTCCACAACGGCGATCGTGGGTAAACTCGTTGCAAAGCCTACAGCAAAAGAGTTATATGACGGGTATTCCCAAATGCTGGCTTTTTTGATCCCTAGAGCATCGCCTAACCTCTCTTTTAAGAGTGGTTCGTTCTTCGGGGAAAACTTTTCCAAACGGTAGTTAAAAAACCATTTATAAATATCGCTCTCAAGGGTAGGATCAGGGTTTGGGTAGGGTTGAGGAGGTGTAAGTTGATCTGGGGATGCAAGCTCTCCTACAAGCTCTTCAGGTTCATACTTATACTCTGCAACTGGTTCATTTGCGGTAAGGTAAACTGTAAGCCCTTTAGGGTCGTTAGAGCCATCTTTAACACCCTCTTGGCTGCAAGATATGAGGATAGCTAGAGCCACCGGCAGACTAACTTTCTTAAAAAAACTCCATTGCTCTCTGTATGGGCGCATATCCGCCTCCCTCAACGGGGCTTCTTCCCCACCCCCCGAAGAAAAACCATCGAAAAATAACCGCCTATAATAACTATATTTATGTTATGGATTATAGGAGAATAATACTATAATAACAAGGAAAATCTCTGACAGAGCGTCTAAAAAAGAATATTATTACATTACATTACATTACATTACATTACATTACATTACATTAAAACATATTATATTACATTATATTATCCTTTTTTATATCTTGAAAAGATAATATCAGATATGTATACAGCGGAGAGCAGAGCGACCATTACAGCAGAAGGTGTAAGATTTAACTTATGAGATAGGGCGAACCCCAAAAAGATGGCTGCAAATGAGATGAGCCCAGAGAGGATTATCGTTAGAGAGAGGCTTTTAGTATGCCTTTCCGCCACCGCGACGGGAATTGAGAGGAGAGCCATCACCATAACAAGCCCTGACACCTTCATTATCAGCACCGCCCCCACGCATAAAAGCACAAGGATAATTAGGTTTATAGCTTTTACATTGATTCCTAGAGATTGGGCATAGTCTTGATCGGCGGAGACAGCTAAGATAATTCTGTAATATTTCAACGTCAATACGATTATAACTATAGCGAACGCACCGCTTGCAATTAGCTCTAACCTCCCTGTAATGAGGATATTTCCGAAAAGGTAGGAGAGGTAGTCTGCCGCATAGCCTGGCGTTTTATCTGTAAGGATAATCCCAAAAGCCATCCCCATCGCCCAGAGAGCGCTTACAACAGCATCGGTGTTTCTATATTTTCGCCCTTTCAAGACGCCTAGTATTAACCCAACTATAAGAGCAGCAAGAAGTGCGCCCAAGAGCGGCGGAAAGCCTGAAAAGAGGGCGAGCCCGATCCCTCCGTAGCTGGCGTGGGCGACTCCGCCTG
>JAISNW010000177.1 GCA_031276055.1 Deferribacteraceae bacterium
TGACTTCCGCTCAAGCCAAGCAAGCCTTATACCCGCAAGGCGCCGCCGTCGTTATAAACCCTGTTGGAACTGCCTCAGCGTTGAGGCTGGAAATCAACGGTTCTCTATTATTTTTACTCCCAGGCGTCCCCAGCGAGATGGAATATCTCACAAAAAACAGTGTTATTCCATATATTCAAGAACATTTTTCTCTTGCCGAAGTTTTTAAGGCAGATCTTTTCTTCAGCGCGATGCCTGAATCTTATGGCGATGCAGCTATAAAAAAGGTCGGAATACCTAGCGGCGTAAAGTGCATAATAAACGCTCTGCCTAACAGAAGGGGGGTTATCAGAGTGAGAGCCGCCTCTAAAAAGGAGGCAGAACCTTTCATTCAAGCAATAACTTCAGAGCTGAAAGAGTATTTTGCAGGGCTTAATCTCTTAAAAGGCAGCGCTGAGGGGTTGGCGGAGCTTCTCTTCAGTAAAAAGCTCACCTTTGCAACGGCTGAAAGCTGCACAGGCGGACTTGCAGCCTCAATGCTCACAGAGATAGCGGGTATATCTGAAGTTTTCAAGGGCGGGGTGGTTTCTTACTCGAACTCTGTTAAAACCTCTATACTTGCTGTTTCAGAGGAGACTTTAGAGCAGGTGGGGGCTGTAAGTGAACAAACAGCAGTTGAAATGGTTTTAGGGGTGAAAAAACTCCTTAAAACCGACGCCGCTCTCTCTATTACAGGATATGCAGGCGGTGCAGCTCCTTCTACGGACAGCGAAGTTGGGAAGGTGTTTATAGCGGCGGCGTTTGAAGGGAGAACCATCTGTGAAGAAAAGCATTTTACTGCAAGCAGAAACGAGGTGCGCAGGCAGGCGGCGGAAGCTGCTTTAGAACTTGCCCGCCGCCTAATCAGCGGCGAAACTGATGGTGGTATATGAAGAGAGTTAGTATTATAGGGGCGACAGGTTATGCGGGCTCTGAACTGGTGAAGTTGTTGACAGCTAGAGCAGATGTTGAGATATCCAGCTTAGTAAGCACATCTAACACAGGAAAGCTCTTCTCAGATGTCTGTAAATCGATGCGTTATATAGCGGATATTCCGCTATCCCCTCTTGACATTGATAAAATTGCTTCCAATAGCGACGCAGTATTTTTAAGCCTCCCTCACGGTGCGGGGATGGAGATTGCCGCGGCTTTTGTTGAACGCGGGGTGAAAGTTTTTGACCTGAGTGCAGACTTTCGTATGCAAGATCAACAGCTATTTGAAAGGGTGTATAATACCCCTCACAAGAGAGCGGATCTCCTTTCTGCCTCTGCCTATGGGCTTGCAGAGTTCTATGAAAGAGAGATAAGAGAGGCGAAGATTGTAGGGGTGCCGGGCTGCTACCCCACAGCAGTGCTTGTTCCCCTACTCCCATTGATTAAAAAAAGGATGATAGATACTGAACATATCATCGCTGATTGTAAATCAGGAATATCCGGAGCAGGCAAAAACCCTACAGAAACAACCCACTTCTGCGAAGTTACGGTTAAACCTTACTCGGTGTTTAGCCATAGGCATAAATTTGAAATTGACGATATAATAAAACGTTTCACTAATATTGCAGCTGATATTGTCTTTACCCCGCACTATGTGCCTGTGAAAAGGGGTTTGCTGGCTGCCATATATACAAAAAGCTCATTCTCAAAGGATGAACTTGACAAAGTATATAGAGAGTTCTTTGCAGCAAAGAGATATGTCCGCATCTTGAGCGAACCCCCTTCTATGCAAGATGTTCAGAACACCCCTTTTATAGATATTGCCCTGTTTAAGAAGGGTGGCAATGTTATTATAGTTTCCGCAATTGATAATCTCTTAAAAGGGGCGGCGTCTCAAGCGGTGCAGTGCTTTGAGCTTTGTAAATGAGGATCTGCTTATATACAATAGCTGTTCTGGCTTTTTTATCCTCTACCTGCTCTCCGTTTGAGATATACGAAAAACACCGTCCGAGTGTGGCTGGGGTTCAGATTTTTGTAATAGATCATTCTTATCGCGGACGGCTCGATGAGTTCTTTTATGAGATAAAACAGCTGGGGGTAGATGCCGTCTTTCTCCGAGTCTTCCAAAATAGAGGGGATAGAGTGCACTTTGGTTTAACAAACTTATGCCCAGAGGGAGGGGTTTACTTCGCCTCTAAAAATGCCTGTGTTGAGGCGGATATCCTTAAAGAAGCTGTTCAATCTGCAAAAAAAAATGGAGTAAAGCTATTCGCTTGGATGGCTACCCGCTCCCTCTCTTTTTTGAAAGGAGAGGATAACATCTCCCTTAGCTTTTCGCCTGATAATAAAAGAAGTTTAGGCTATGGCGCAAATATCTTTAAGCCTGATGTTCGAGCCGCCCTCCTATCGCTCTTCGCGGAACTGGCGGAATACCAGATTGATGGGATATTGCTGCAAGACGATTTTATCATCAAATACGCCGAAGGGGCTGATTGCTTTGCCTGCACAGAGTTTACACAGAAAACGGGGGTTGCCTGCGATGCTGAAGAGTTTTTTTATCCCACCCGCTCTTCAACTTTTGGCAGGCGCAAAGCCGCATATGATAGGTGGAATCTCTGGAAGGCAGAGGAACTTTCGAGGCTCTTCTCCGAGATTAGAGCAAGTGCGCGCCTTATTAACCCTACACTATTATGGGCGGTCAATATCTATTATGAAACCCCTATTTATAAAGATAAAGGGCTTTTATGGTATTCGCATTATATATCAAAGTTTATGGATGCGGGGGAGGATTATATAGCAGTGATGGCTTATCATGTGCAGATAGCCCAAGAGATGAAGTTAGAGGAGAGAGAGTTGTTGGAATTCTTAAAAAATCTGGCTTTTTCCTCTGTTAGAGCTGTAGGCGCAGAACAGGCAATATTCAAGGTTCAGGTGCGCCGCTTTAATAACGCTAACTCCCCTATCGATAAATTGCAGACAGACTCTGTTCAAAAAGCGCTCATGAATGGGGGCGGCGAGAACTTTATAAAGCTGCCTATAAACTCTCCTAAAGATCTATTGCAAAGAGGCGGAAACTAGAGTTTCACAGATGATAAGGATAAATTTTAGCATAATGCGTAAAGCAATTATAGTTGTAATTCAGTTAGATTAGGTATATACTCCGTCTAACTTGAGTGTTTAGAGGCTATGCTTAAAAGATTCCTAAAGAGTAAATTTTTTTGGTTCGGCTTAGTTCCGATTTTTTGCGGTTCTTTGATAGCGGTTATCGCCCTTTCCATCTTTATATACAAGGCTGCTAAAGATATTCCGTCCATTGAAGAACTCACACAGTTTAGGCTGGATCAACCGTCAATGGTTTACGATGCCGCTGGAAGAGTGATAGCGGAACTCGGCACAGAGAGGCGCTACCCGATTCATATATCAGACATGCCTATGAGCGTGCGTCTTGCTGTGGTGGCGGTTGAAGATGCTCGTTTTTATGAGCACAATGGGATAGACCTTTTAGGCATTTTAAGAGCGACCTTAAAAAATATTCGAGCGGGGCGTTTTGCCGAAGGGGGCAGCACCTTAACCCAACAGCTGGTGAAAAACATATTCCTTTCGCCCGAAAAGAAGATCGTTAGAAAGTTCAAAGAAGCGGTGATTGCTTACCAGTTGGATAAATATCTTACAAAAGACGAGATTTTGGAATATTATCTTAATCAGGTAAATTTCGGCAGAGGCGGTTATGGGATACAAGCGGCGTCTATTAACTATTTTGGCAAGAACGCTAAAGATTTAACCCTTCCCGAAAGCGCCCTGCTGGCAGGGATACCTCGTTC
>JAISNW010000104.1 GCA_031276055.1 Deferribacteraceae bacterium
CACCGCAACTCTTTTAATACCTATAATGGGCGCCGCGGCTATAGCTATGGGGATACACCCATTTACAACTATAGTTACCGCCTGCATGTCTGCATCTATGGCGTTTATGCTCCCTGTCGCCACTCCGCCGAACGCTGTGGTTTTCGGCAGCGGCTACTTGAGGATAAAAGATATGGCATATGCGGGGGTGGCGCTGAACTTTATCGGCGCAATCCTGATTACGTTGATGGTGGTCTACGTCCTCCCTATTTTATGGGGCGTTGATCTCTCTTTTGTGCCTGATTCTATAAAGGCTATAGTTCCATAGTATACCTTCTTAGAGTGCTGAAAAAGGGGGAATTAGAGTATTCCCCCTTTTCTTGTGATCTTATACAAGACTATTGGCTAAGTTCAGGGTGTTTTGCCTTAAATTCCTCCAATAGCTGCATTATCTGCAATTTTTGTTCTTGACTTAACGTCTTTTCAAGGTATTCTATCCCTTCACGGCTCTGAGCGGTATAGAGCCAGATAGCTCCGTTTATAATATCCACTGCGCCCAACTCCCCTTTTACATATATCCGCCCTATCTCTTCCTGTGCCTTAGTGAATCCGCCAAAAGCAGCTTTAAGGTAGTATTGCGCCGCTAGAGTTATATCTTTTTTTGCGCCGCTTCCCGTGTAATATATCTCTGCTAAGCTGAATTGAGCGAGGGTGTAGCCTTGATCCGCCGATTTTTTATACAATTCCACAGCTTTTTCTACATTCTTTTCTAGGTAGTGTCCGTCATAATAGAGGTTTGCTAAGCGGTACTGCGCTCTCGGGTTTCCTAATGATGCGGCCTTTACAAAAAAGCCCGCCGCCATTCCCACATCTTTTGCAACCCCTAAGCCGCTCTGATACATCGCCCCTAAACTTGCCAACGCTTCCGCATCGCCGTGTTCGGCTGCTCTACGGTAGTATTCAGCGGCTAAACCGCGATCCTGCGGAACGCCGCCTCCCTCCTCCAACGCCTTTGCATAGGCGTTAAGGGCTTTTATATAGCCTTGCTGCGCTGCTTTCTTAAAAAGCTGCGCTGCTTTCTCCCTATCTTTAACCACCCCCGCCCCATTCATATATAGATTTCCTAGCGCATATTGAGCCTTCGCCAACCCGCTTTCAGCCGCTCTAGCGTATAGCTCTGCGGCTTTTGCACAATTTTCTTCCTCTAAAAGCCCGTTCTCATAGATAGCAGCAAGAGAGAATAGCGCCTCAACATCACCATTTTGAATATCTTTTTCAAGAATAGCGGCTGCCTCCGCATAATTTTTAAGCGTTTCTTCCGCCTTATAAGATTGAACTGTAATATCTTCCGCGGGCTGCTCTTCTTTTACGGGCTCTTCTTCAATATCTATACTGCCTAGTTCAAGTTTAACTTGAGTTTGAGCCTCTGTCTGCTCCACCGCTTTTTTATACCAGATCTCCGCAAGGGCGCTGTCTTGAGGCGCCCCTACCCCCGTTTCATACATCTCCCCCAGCTTGTATTGCGCCTCTGCAACCCCTAACTTTGCCGCCTTTTCAAACCATTCAGCTGCTAAACGGTGTTCGCCGTTGGCTAGATATATCTTAGCTGTTTCTAAAATCATCTCAGAGCCGCCTGCCTCTGCAGCCCTTTCAAACCACTCATAAGCTGAAAGATACTTTTTCAGCTTATACATTATTACCGCCAGTTCAAACGATGCATTTGGATCGCCTTGCTCGGCGGATAGTTGAAACCAGTGTGCAGCGCTCTGATAATCCCCGCTGGCGGAAAAGGTCGCACCTAGAGCAAACTGAGCATCCTTATCGCCTATAATCGCCTTTTCACGCAAAACGGGATCAATATATGCACTGTGTAAATCCATCGCAAACTCCGTTTGACACTATGGCTAAATTTTAGCAGAATGTCGATCTTCTTTCAAGACCTCTCATTTTTCCTTTATGCTAATAATCAAGATAAATTAAATTTTTTTCTTTTTCCATTTGACTTATTATCATATCTAGGAGTAAAATCATCTCTGATGCATTGGAGTGCAAATATTCTGGAACTGAAACAGTCAGCCTAGAGTGAGGTGTGTTTTGCACCTTATTTTAGGCTTTTATTTTGGTTTTAGAACTCTCCGCCTTTGCAAAACGGAGCGTGAACCGTAGGGCGGAGAAATAGGGCGTTCTTCTCAGCCGTTGCTGTTAGAAGCCTAAAGGCTGCTATAAAAAACAGATAGGCTTTAAGAAAGACTACCCATGTAAAGTACATTGGAGGTACCTCTTATGACTACTCTCAGGATTCTAACACAGCCTGAAGTACATTCGGTCTCTCGTCTGGCTTTAGGCGGGGAAACAGTTATTCCCCAAAAAGACGCCGCCGCTATAGCAAAGCGGATATCCCTTGAAATTGACAGAGGCTTTAGGATAGCCGCTGAGTGTTGCCTTGTTGATGCTGAGGCAGATAGGGATGTCGATATCGCTCTTGCTCAAGACTTATGGGATGCGGGCGAACTTATTAAACTCTATCATGCACATAAGTGGCTTGCATCCCTTATCGGCATGGCGGAGAGTTTTCTTTCGCTCTGCCGCCTTAGAGATGTTAAGCTCATAGAGGCGCAGGCTGAACTTTTCAAGAAACAGACCGCAGATTTAATCCTCTTGATAACACAGGCGGCGCGCACAGGCAAGCCGGTAATCAAACGTTTTCTTAAAGCAGGAGCTGAAGCGGCGCGCTCTCTAAAAAAGTTCACCCCAACCAGCTTAGAGCTATCTAAATCAATAGCAGAAACAGCCCTCTCTGAACTTAGGTATATCCACTATAGCCTGCTCTACCGTATTGAAGATGATAAAAAGTTTACAGACGGGCGCGATGTTATGAGGCAGAACCGCCTTGCTCAAAACAGCACAACTCCTGCCGAGCTTTCAAAATTGGTAAAACTTTTCAAGATTCTTCCTCAAAACTCCTGACAGCAAGGAGGGGAGATATGAGCATCAAGATTAACCCTGATCAGAGCACAGTTGCCCTCTTGCGCAGGAGCGTTGTAAAACGGGAGAGGATTCCTGAACAGACCGAAAAGGCGAAAGTTGCCGTAAAGCCTAAAGAGAGTATCAGAGAGATCATCGCTGAAAAGGTGGAGCAAGCCGTATCAAAGCATCGCGAAAAGAGCGCGGAAACGTTGAAAGAGTCGCTAGCGGAGTTGAAAGAGGCTTTTACCCT
>JAISNW010000185.1 GCA_031276055.1 Deferribacteraceae bacterium
TGTAGGCGGCTTTTCGGGTCTAATTGAAAAGTCCGAATCTATCGCCGCTGACTCAACTTCGTTTTTTTCCCCTAGCGGGATTGGGCTTAGCGTCATAATCGGATATTTCTTAATGCTCACCCCCTCTTTTTGCGTTTCCAGCGGATTAATTGGCAAGGTATACGGCGCTAAAGACGAAAACACCGTTCGGCGGGGAACCGCCCTAAATGGCATAGCCCAATGGATATTTGGGGTGTTTATAGTTTTTATAGGGATGAGTGCGTATGCTATGATACCTGGTCTTTCCAACAGCGAACACGCCCTCCCTTCAGCAATTGTCCAGCTTATGCCGTTATGGGTGGCGGCTCTTGCGCTGGCTGCAATCTTTTCCGCAGAGGTAAGCACCTGTGATGCTCTTTTATATATGATAGCCGGAGCATGGGTCAACGATTTTTACAAAGGGCTTTTTAATCCGACTATTTCACATGTTCGGCTCTTATTTTTAGGCAGGGCGGCTATGGTATGCGCAGGGGTTGCTGCTATCATCTTTGCCCTTCTGCTCCCATCTATAATCAGCGCTCTTACAATCTTTTATACATTGATGTCTGTTTGTCTTACAGCGCCGATCTTTTTTGGGCTTTTCACAAAGACAGCGGACACTCGGGCAGCTTTTTTGTCTAGCTGTGTAGGGGTGGCTGTAACGATAGTATTTATGTTTTTCACAGACTTTAGGATATGGGTGCTAAACGCTCAATCCACTGGGATACTCTTCAGCCTCATCTTAATGTCATTTTACTGCTTTTGGCTGAAATATAAGGATAACGCTGGTTTAGACAAGCTATGAGAATTGCAGTTATTGACATGGGGAGCAACTCTTTTCGCCTTCAAGTTTCGGATATATATGAAGGAACATATAAAACGATTGAAGATTACAAAGAGATGCTGCGCATAGGCGATGTCGTCTACGCTGAAGGGATATTTACCGAAGAGGCGGTTGGTAGGGTGGTAAACACCCTTAAAAGAATGAAAGTTATCATAAACAATACCTGTGCAGAACACATCCGAGTTGTGGGGACGGCGCCTTTTCGCGACGCGGCTAACACAGCTGATCTTCAAAAAAGAGTAAAGTTGGAAACAGGTTTTGATATAGAGGTTGTTTCAGGAGAAGAAGAGGCGCGCCTTATATACCTCGCCGCCACCGGTCACTTTAACCTAAATGGGATATACGCACTCTTTGTGGATATCGGAGGCGGCAGCACTGAGCTTTCTTTTACAGATTCAGGAGAACTTAGCTCAATATACAGCACTCCACTAGGCTGTTCGCGCATAACGAAGTATTTTATTAAAAAGAATAAAGCTAAACCCGCAGAGATAGACAACTTAAAGGAGCATATCAGAAAGAGCTTAGCAGATCTGCCCGCTAAAAAACCTGAGAAGATAGTTTTCACGGGTGGAACTGTAAATGCTATCGCTGAAGTATACATCAAAAGGAATCATATTTTAGATTCATCTGTTAAATATGTAGATTCATCCTTTTTAACTCATTTTGTAAATGAGCTTTCCGAAAAGAGCTATGATACAAGGGCAAAAATTCATGGGATGGAGGCTGAGCGAGTGGATATATCTCTTGCTGCCGCCCTTATAACCCTTTACCTTGTGAAAAGATATGAGATGGGCGGCTTTTATTCGTTTTCAGGGGGGCTTCGCAATGGGCTTACAATAGATCTATTGAATAAACTTGGGGTGCGCTTAGTCTTTCAAGACAGTAGTCTGCCTGATTTACGCTACAGTAAGTTAATTGAAGTTGGAAGAAAATATTATTTTTAAGAAGAACACGCCTTACAGGTAACTAAAATTGCAAAGAGGCTTTTTGAGGGGTTAGCCGAATATCTATCTCTTGTGAGCAGCGATTGGCAGATTTTAGAAGCGGCGGCGATGCTTCATGATGTTGGGCAGCATATCGGTTTTTCTAAACATCATTACCACTCTTATTACCTTATAAAAAATAGCGATATGGTTGGCTACACTCAGAGAGAGCATGAAATTGCCGCCATTACAGCGCGCTATCACCGTAGAAGTATGCCTAACCCCGCCAAACACTTTGAATATGCCGCTCTCCCCCAGAAAGATATGCTTTTGGTGAATAAACTTTCTGCTATTTTGCGCATTGCAGACGCCCTTGATAGAGCGCACACATCCGCTGTTGATGATGTTCAGATTGCGGTAAAAAAAGAGGCTGTTGAACTTACGGTATATTCAAAAAAAGATGTGGATATGGAACTTGTAGGCATTGAAAAGAAGAAAGATCTCCTTGAAAGCTTTGGAAAGAGATTGACAATTAAATTAGCAGACGCCTAAAGATAGATAAGCACACGGTAAGTTGTAAGAAATGAGTTTTAGTGCAAACTGTTTGTTCGCCGCAATGACGCAATCTCCCTATTATCGCATCAGGAGGCGGCTTCTTGCTCAGTTTATCCCTAATGTGAGCTATCAACTCTCCCTGCTTGATACAACTTAGCGGTCTGCCTTACGCAACCAACCCGCGATTAACCTCACGGTTAATCGTCCTTACGCCCTGCTGTCGCCCCGCTTCAAACACTTTTCAATTACATAACGATCTTTTTCTGTCAATTCCCTCTAGTTTTCCAGTATCATCCATATTGTCCCTTGCTCCTGTTGTTAATTTTTACAAACCCAAAAAAATATAACAAATTTGCTTGTAAACTCTTATTAGTTATGCTAGTGTTACACCGCTTAAATTTTTGTATAATTTGTATAATATAATTGGAGAGCCAACATGTCAAGAGTATGTGAAATATGCGGCAAACAACCTGTTTATGGCAACAATATAAGCCACGCCCATAACCTTACGCGGCGGGTATTTTTACCAAATCTACAAAGTGTTAAAATTAATAATAATGGGAAAACTAGCAGAATTAAAGTCTGCACAAAGTGTATAAAAGCAGGCAAGATTCAAAAATCAATAAAGGCTAGGGCTTAAAGCAGCTCTTTCGCAAATTTTTCGTCTATTGCCATCCACCTTTAGTTTTTTCGCGCTCGCGAAAGCCCCTTTAGAAAAATAGCAAAGGCTTAGTCGTTTTGCACAAGTTTTGCTCTGTTAATATTTTGCTCAACTCGTAAACCCCGTATGACAAACTCGATAAGCGATAAAGAGGAAAAATTACTGAATTGTTAATTTCAGCTTTTCCCGCTTATCAAAAGAGCAATGTGTTGTTAAGATGCTGAATTTTAACATCTTTTATCTTATAATAATTTCTTGCTTTACTTTTTCTTAAAAGTGCTTTATCTGTATATATGCGACGCGGGTTGCCTTCTGAAAAATTAGGAGTTTCTTAGAGCAGCTTAGCACAACTTTTTTTATTGGACGGTTCATGGGCAATAAGATTCCTTTAGGGAAACTGCTGTTAAAGCTAGGTTATGTATCTGAAGAGCAGATAGGGATTGCTGTTGAGATACAAGCCATCCGTAAAAAGCTGCTTGGCGAGATACTTACTGAGCAGTCTTTTGTTTCCCCAAGGGATGTTGCAAAGGCGATTGCAGAACAAGCAGATAAGCAGTTTATTGATGTTTCGGAGTTTCCTGTTTCTTCAGATGCTCTGCGGCTCATTGACCACAATATGTCAAAACAGTTGGAAGTGCTCCCTTTAGCCATTAAAGATGATGGCGTTCTTATGATCGCCATGTCTGATCCGTTTGATATAAACACTATAGACATTATCTCCCGCAAAACGGCAATGCGCCTAGAGATAGTTGTTTCTGATAAAGACACTCTCTTAAAACGCAGCGAGATAATGTATTATCTCTTAGAAAAACCGATAATCGAAGAGATAAAGACCCACATTGATAAGATTAACGTTAGCGGTCAGCCTGTAGATATTCCTAAACTGCTGGACAATATAATGACCCACGCCATTATTGAACGGTGTACAGACATACATATCTCGCCTGAAGATAATGTTTCCCACGTCTTTTTTAGAATAGACGGTATTTTGCGCCACCAGTTTGCTTGCCCCAAAATAATGCATGCGTCTCTAGTTTCTAGGATTAAGATTTTATCAGACCTTGATATATCCGAGCAACGCGTCCCTCAAGACGGCTCTATGTCATACCAGTTTTTTGACGCCTCTTTTGATATACGGGTATCAACCCTCCCCACCAGTTTCGGCGAAAATGTGGTAATGCGGATTCTCTCTAAGAATCTCTCCCTATTCAGCCTTGAAGCCCTCGGTTTTGAGCCTGATATGCTTGCTCTTATTGTAAAACAGTTTGAGCGTTCTCAAGGGATTGTGCTTGTTACCGGACCTACGGGCAGTGGGAAAACCACCACCCTTTATGCAGGTTTGCGTAAAGTCAACTCTCTCCAGCGGCGCGTGCTTACTGCTGAAGATCCTATAGAATACAAGTTCCCTTTCATAAAACAGACGCAGATAAACGAGAAGGCGGGTTATACCTTTGCCACAGCTATGAGGGCATTTTTAAGGCAGGACCCTGATGTTATACTACTTGGTGAAATGAGGGATGAAACCACCGCTGAGATGGCTCTACGCGCATCTATCACAGGCCACCTTGTGCTCTCAACTCTTCACACAAACGATGCTGTCACCTCTATTCCGCGTCTATTGGATATGAATATTAAAGACTACTTTATAGCCTCCGCTCTTTCGGCTGTTGTGGCGCAGCGCCTTGTCCGCAAAGTGTGCAACTTCTGCCGTGAAGATAGAGATGTTTCCGCGAGCAGTCTAATAAAGATGGGTTTTCTCAAGAGTATGTTGAATAGGCTGGGAATATCCGAGAAAGACACCCTAACCTTCTCCTATGGGAGAGGGTGCGAGTTCTGCCGCAAAACAGGCTATTCAGGGCGGGCTGTTATTAGTGAGTTGTTGGTTATGGATGCCGAACTTGGTGATATGATTGTGCGCGGGCAAACGCCTATGGCTATTCTTGAGGCAGCCCGTGAACGAGGGATGTGCTCTATGATGGAAGATGGTTTGCTGAAATCGTTATCAAAACTTTCCAATCCGGAAGAAATTATAAGGGTGGTGTTCTAGTATGATTACTTACAAGATTCATACCATAGACGAAATGGGGAAGAGTCAGATTAAGACGCTTGAAATTGCCAACGAATCGCAGTTGCAGCAATATCTTGACATTATGAACTTGAATGTGGTTAAGGTTGAGCCTGTGCCAGGCTACATGAAATATCTTGATGTCCGCAGCCTTTTCGGCAAGATCAAGACTACGCAGGTTATTGAGATCCTTGAAAACTTGCACGTTGTAGTTCGTTCTGGTCTGTCAATGAATACAGCGCTCTTAGATCTCGCAAAAGAAGCTGATACACCCCAGATTGCCAATATTTTGACAGACATATCTTACAGCATTCAACTTAGTTCATCCCTCTCCGCCGCTATGGAACGGCATCCTAAGGTATTTTCATCAACGGTTGTAGGGCTTATTAAGATCGGTGAGGAAACGGGGGAGTTGGAGTCCACCTTAAAGGATGCGGCAGCCTACCTGAAACGGATTGACAACCTGCGCTCTAAGCTGAAATCAGCAATTGTCCTGCCTGTATTCACACTTGTTATGATGGCGGGCGCTATGGCGTTCTGGATGATCGTGGTTATGCCGAGCCTGATAGATGTGTTTGAATCTTTCAATATGGAGCTGCCGTTTTTAACGAGAATGATCATAGCTTCCTATTACTTCATGCAAGCCAATGCTGTGGAAGTTCTTGCGGTTGCAGCGGTTGTAATAGTTGCATATATAATAGCTAAAAAGAAGATATATGCCGTGCAGTATAAAACTGATCAAACCCTACTAAAGATCCCCGTTATCGGGATAACGTTAAGCTATTACAATTATGCGTTTGTTGCTGAATACACTAGGTTGATGGTGGCGGCGGGGCTCCCATTATTCCAAGCATTGGGGATATTAAGTGAATCTCTTAAAAACCTAGTGTTTAAGACGGGGGTTATGAAAGCCCGCGACCTTATAAGTTCAGGCAGAACCTTTTCCAGCTCTATAGGAGAGTTGCAGATGTTTACCCCGCTTGTGGTTCGGATGATCTCGGTTGGGGAGCAGACAGGTAGTTTAGAAGAACAGCTTACATATGTGTCTAAATATTACTATGATAAGGTTGACTACATATCCGAAAATATTGCCGCCCTTATACAACCAGTGCTTACTGTTGTATTGGGGCTTTTCCTAGTCATCATCATGGCAGGGTTCTTAGGACCGATAGGCGATATGGTGGGCAACATAGGCAAATAGCCTTTTATAAAAGCCCTCATCATAGTGTGAGGGCTATATTTGGACGAAAGGGTTGAAAAGGGGGTGAATACCCCCTTTCTGAATGTTCTAAGTCAAATAGGTTTGGTTTAATGAAAGATTCCCTTGTTCGTTTTGGAGTTTCTATCCCCGCTGAACTTCTTAAAGATTTCGATAACCTATCTGAAGAAGGCGGGTCGCCTAACCGTTCGATAGCTTTAAGAAGACTTATTCATGAGTTTATCTCTTCCTCTGCATGGCAGCACGGAAATGGTGAAGTCTGCGGCAGCTTTACCATACTATACAACCACCATGCCAACGATATAATAAGCTCTCTTACAGAGCTGCAGCACAGTTTTATGGATGTTATCCTATGCAGCGCTCATGTGCATATCTCACATGATATATGTCTTGAGTGCCTCGCTGTTAAGGGGCGCTCAGATAAGCTGAAAAAGCTGCAGACCGCCTTAAACGCACTTAAAGGGATAATTAGCCTAAATACAGCTATAAGCGGGCTGGAAAATTTATAAACTATAATAACCCCTTGACCCCTTGCAATTTTTATTTTTTTCTGTAAAAATATCCCCCTAAACGTATGGAGATGATATGTCATTTTATAGAAGTGTTGCTGAGCGCGTGAACGATTATGAGGAAGTCGAGCTGTCTATTCCCATTGAGGAATTTTCCCCATACGCCCAGTATTGTAGAAGCTGCGGAATTCCGTTCTGCTATGGGATAGGCTGCCCGCTGGGCAACCTCATTCCCGATATTATCGCTTTTGCTAAAGCGGGAAGGTGGGATAGGGCGTGGGCTCTGCTTTCATCTACTAGCTGTTTTCCAGAATTTACATCTAAAATATGCCCCGCCCTGTGCGAAAATGCGTGTTCCAACAATGTATCCAACTATCCTGTGAGCATCCGCCTTATAGAAAAGATGGTTGTTGACAAGGCGTTTGAGCTAGGGTATGTAAAACCGTTCATCCCCGCCAAACGAAGCGGAAGAACCGTTGCAGTTATAGGTGCAGGTCCCGCGGGGCTTACCATTGCAGAAAAACTGAACCGATATGGGCATCTAGTTACAGTCTTTGAAAAGTCCGCCTATCCTGGAGGGCTTATGCGCTATGGAATCCCAAACTTTAAGCTGGATAAGAAGACCATAGATCGCAGAATAGAGGTTATGAGCGCCTCTGAGATAAATTTTGTCTGTTCTGAAGAGGCAGGGGTGGATGTATCTCCCGCATTTCTCATGCGCAATTATGATGCTGTGGCGCTGGCAATAGGCGCTCCTATCCCTAGAGATATAAAAGCGCCAGGTCGTGAACTTAGCGGAATACACTATGCACTGGACTTTCTCTCTTCTCAAAACCGAGTGGTTGCAGGAGAGGTTGATGCTTTAGAAATCAGCGCAGAAGGAAAAGATGTGGTGGTGATAGGTTCAGGCGATACAGGCAGCGACTGTGTGGGAACATCTGTCCGCCAGAGGGCAAAATCCATCCTCCAGATAGATATTATGCCCGCACCGCCTGCTCAAACCCCCACGGTGTGGCCTGATTGGCCCTACAAATATACCACCTCTTCTAGTCAGGAAGAGGGCGGCAGCCGCCTTTGGGGAAAATTGACCAAAGCCTTTGAGGGGGAAAACGGAGTTATAAAGCGGATAAAGACTATCGATCTAGAGTGGAGTTATGGTGCAAACGGGAAACCAGCTTCATTTAAGGAGATTCCAAACTCCGAAAGCTATATCAATGCCGATCTAGTTCTCTTGGCAATGGGTTTTCTAGGTGTTGCAAAAACCCCATTTATAGAGGGTTTTGGGCTCTCTGTTTCTGAGCGCGGGATGATTGGGGATAACCCCCCTGCATTTTCCGCGGGGGACTGCCGCACGGGGCAATCGCTTGTAGTTAGGGCTATGGCGGATGCCCATAATGTGAGCGGGAAAGTCCATGAATACCTTATCTCTCTGAAGAAATAACCTATCATGATAAATACCAATTTTTCAAAGATTTCGGAAAACTATCTCTTTTCTGATATTGCAAAGAAAGTTGCTGTCTACCTTGAAAAGAACAAGGGGGCGGATATTATTCGGCTGGGGATAGGCGATGTCACCCTCCCGCTTACCTCTTGCGCTATAAAAGCGATGCATGAGGCGGTAGATGAATTGGCTTGCTCTGCAACATTTCGCGGTTATGGACCTGAACAGGGTTATCCATTCTTAACAGAAGCTATTGTAGATGCTGAATACAAAGGGTTAGGGATAACAAGCGATGAAATCTTTGTAAGCGATGGGGCTAAATGCGATGTGGGCAACTTTCAAGAGCTCTTTGACCGCTCCGTAAAAGCAGCAATTACTGATCCTGTTTACCCCGTATACCTTGATTCTAATATTATGGCGGGCAGAGCTGTTGCCTTTATGCCTTCAGTGGAAGAGAACGGTTTTTCCCCCGACTTTCCAAAAGAGAGAGCTGATCTTATATATCTGTGCTGCCCCAACAACCCTACGGGCGCCGTCCTTACAAGAGAGCGCCTTAGAGAGTGGGTGGATTACGCCGCCGCTCATAGGTCCATAATATTATATGATGGGGCTTATACCGCCTTTATTACAGATTCTAATGTGCCTAAAAGCATTTACGAGATTGAAGGCGCAAGAGATGTTGCTGTGGAGTTTAGATCTTTTTCTAAAACCGCAGGGTTTACAGGCGCCCGCTGCGCTTATGCTGTTGTGCCTAAAACTATCTTGGTGGACGGGGTGCAGCTAAATAAACTCTGGCTGCGCCGCCAAAGCACTAAATTTAACGGCGCTTCCTATATAATCCAGCGCGGGGCGGCGGCAACATTGACAGAGGAAGGGAAGAAAGAAACAGCCGCCCTGGTAGGCTGCTATAGGCTTAACGCCCAAACTATACTAGATGGGTTGACTTCAGCAGGTTGGACAGTCTATGGAGGAAAGAACGCCCCATATATATGGTGGAAAATCCCCAAAAGTGTAAAGTCTATGGATTTTTTTGACATCCTGCTTGAAAAGTGCCAGGTGGTGGGAACTCCGGGTTCTGGTTTTGGAGCTTGCGGAGAAGGGTATTTCCGCCTAACCGCTTTTGGAGAGCATAAAAGAACAGAGATTGCAATACAGAGGATTAAAGAAAGCAGCCTATTATGAAGAAACTTGAGGAGATTCTTGTCGGGAACTCAAGTTGTATGCATGAAATCTACCGTTTGGTAGAACAAGTAGCAGCCAGCAATGCTACCGTGCTTTTGAGAGGCAATTCCGGTATAGGCAAAGAACTTGTTGCAAGGGCGATCGTGGGCTTGAGTGAGCGCGCTAATAGACCTCTACTCACACTTAACTGCGCCGCAATTCCTGAAACGCTTGTGGAGAGCGAACTGTTCGGGCATGAAAAGGGTGCGTTCACCGGTGCAGATAAACGCCGCATCGGGCGCGCTGAAGCGGCGGAAGGGGGGACGCTCTTTTTAGATGAGGTAGGAGATCTTACCCTTGTTTCACAGGTAAAACTTTTGCGCTTTATACAAGAGCGCACCTTTTCCCGACTCGGCTCTAACCAAGACATTAAAGCGGATGTGCGCCTCATAGCTGCAACGAGCCGCAACCTTGAATATCTTATGGAGCATGGAAAGTTTAGGGAAGACCTTTACTACCGCTTAAATATATTCCCTATATATATGCCTGACTTAAAGGATAGAAAGTGCGATATAATCCCCCTTGCAGAGCATTTTATAGAGAAGAATAATATCCAGTATTCCAAAACTGTTTCCCGCATCTCCACCCCTGCAATCAATATGCTTACCTTATATCATTGGCCTGGGAATGTGAGGGAGCTTGAAAATTGCATTGAGCGGGCGGTGCTCACCTGCACTGATGACTGCATACACAGCTACAACCTCCCCCCATCTCTACAAACCGCTGAAACATCAGGCACAGTGCTTACTAAAGGGGCAAACTTTAATACCCTTGTTATGTCTTACGAAAAAGAGTTAATATCAGAAGCCTTGAAGAGAAATAACGGCAATATGAGCGCAGCTGCTAGAGATTTAGGGATTTCCGCTCGAGTTATCCACTATAAGATAAAACAGCTGGGCTTATAACTGTGAGAAAGATGCAACCTCTCATCTCCTTAATAAACTATGAAATTTAGCGAATGTCCGTCTGTTGCGATATGCCCTAACCTTTCTAAAAGGGTTGAGAATTTTCTGGCGTTTATAGAGAAACGATACCCATCCCCAACCTGCGCCTTAATCCATAAAAACCCCTATGAACTCTTATGCGCCACAATCCTCTCTGCTCAGTGCACAGATAAACAGGTAAATAAGACAACCCCAAATCTTTTCAAACAATATCCTAGCCCTAAGGCGCTTTCAGAGGCGGATATAACCCATATAGAGCAGATTGTTAGGTCAACAGGGTTCTACCGCAATAAAGCAAAAGCGCTGGTCAATATGGCAAAAGCGGTTATTGAACGCCACGGAGGCGCTATACCCGACACTTTAGCCGATCTGGAGAAGCTGCCAGGCGTAGGGCGCAAAACCGCAAATGTTCTTTTAGGCAATGTCTTTAATACACACGCTTTAGTGGTGGATACCCATGTCATCAGAATAACCAATAAACTTGCCTTTGTTGATACATTAGACCCATTGAAAGCGGAATTGGAGCTTATGAAAATAATAGATAAAGAGCGTTGGACAAACTTTTCCCATCAGGTAATCTTTTTAGGCAGGGATCTCTGCAGCGCCCGCTCTCCGCGTTGCGATATCTGTTTGCCTGAACTAATAGGCGGCGGATAATGCTGAAACCGCTTATAGCCATTATAACAGCATTAGCCGTATTCATCTTAATCTTTCTAACCTTTTACGCCCTTAAAGGCGGTAGACAGATACATTATATAAAAAGTAAGGGGGAGATACGCGTTATCTCCCTAATCCCGAGCGTAACAGAGACGCTCTTTTTTATAGGGGCAGGCGGCTCTGTAAAAGGGAGAACCCGCTACTGCGCCTATCCGCCAGAGGTTAGGCAGATACCCGAATTAGGCGGGCTCTTTGATATAAACTATGAAGGGATCATATCTTTATCACCTGATATTGTAATCCTTTCGGAGCTTCAGAGAGACGCAGCCGCCCGTCTTAAAACGTTAGGGATAAATTATCTAACTGTAAACCATAACGATTTTAATGGGGTATTGCAATCGTTCTCCCTTATAGGAGAGGCAGTTGGAAAAGATACGACTGATATAGTAGATGCGTTGAATGATCGTATAGCCGCCATCCGCCAGAGGGCGGCGGCTTATCCGCCGAAAAAGGTGGTAGTAGCAGTCTCAAGAGAGGCAGGACGTTTTATAATCGCGGGTGGGGATGGCTTTTACAGTGAGGCGTTAAAGATATTGAACGTCGAAAACCCGTTTGCTGACAGCGCCCCATATACCGCAATCAGCAGGGAAGCGCTCTTGCGGCTGAAGCCTGATCTGCTGATTGCTCTATCTTATTATGAACAGACAGATGACGATAAAGACGGTGCATGTATAGTTTCAGGTTCTTTCGGCTATACGCCTGGTCCTCGTTTCCCACTCCTTTTAGAGAGCTTTGCGCGTTGCATCTACCCTGAAAAAAATTAAATATTTTCCCTTGCAAACAAGGTGTTAATTAAAGTTATCACTTTTCTGAGGAGCAGCTGGGCGCGCCCATAAAAATAAAAAAGGTTAATGATCTTTTTCTTACAAAGTGCTAAGATTTGAGAATGATGTTTAGGTTTATACTTTTCTGCCTCTCATTATTAGTGTTGTTCGGCTGTTCTTCTACTGCTGAACTGGAGCTTTCCTTAAATACCTTTACCGATGCCCGCTATCCGTGTGTGAGGGTGGTATTCCCTGATCCAATAACCTTAGATGATATTGACTCTACTTCCAGTAAAAACGAGCAGACAGTGGAATATGAGATATTAGAAGCTGCACAGAGCCATTATACGTTTAAGCTCATAAAGAGGAGTTTTAAGCCTGTAAAGGTTGACAACACTACACCGATAAAATTTCCTAGCTGGACGCTGCCGATCACAGAAGTGTATGAAGATGGCGTTATCCTTCACAAGTTGTCTGAAGACTATGCGGGCAATCGGGATGGGGCAGTGCTGCTTGCCCTTGTAGATGGGGATATATATATTCGCGGTCTAATATCAGAGGTATTAGCAGAACATTCTGCGGATGACGGCGCTCTTTTCGGCATATTCCTAATACTAGATCGCCTTGTGCAGAAAGAGAGATACGCCTACCTCTTTTCATTGGAGGCTTGGAGAGAGAGTAAAACAGGGAAACGCTTTATAGAGGATATGAAAAAGCAGGTCGCATGGTTTTATAATAATATCTCTATTGTACAGTGCAGGTAATTTCTCTTTCGACTGCGTCTATTTCATTTACTCGTAAACTCATAAATGAAATGCGAAGAAATACCTTTTTATTATGGGTGTTTAGACAAGGTTTTGCAATATTTATACAATAGCGCCAAAACGTCTTCTTCTTTCGCAAAACAATCCAATATCCTGTCAACAAAGATTTCTACTGACAGATCACCAGATTCCAGTTCAATTGGGAAAAGGAGGATAAAAGCGTCATATGTATCTTGTTCGTGTTTATTCATATCTGTAAATCTTTTTATTTTAAATATCTTATTTACTATCTCCGTATTCTGGTTACGAGTGATTTCCAAAAAATTGCCACTTACTAATGATTCAGATACAATTTGCCTTTTTTCGTTTAGATAATCCGATGGTATAGGTAAAATTGTTAAGTCTATTAAAGCTAAACCTTCATTAATAAATTTTATCTCCCATTTCAAAAAATTGAGTAAATTATCTTGTCCTTTCAATTTGAGATAGTAATTAACGATCTGATTAAGACATTTATTGATTTTATCCAACGTATTCAATATCTCCTAAAACTTCAATTTCAGAATACCATATCTGGGAGATCATTACCAGTAGAGAGGGGGGCTTGAATTTTAATGATAGTTAGTTGATGGTCAATCTTATGTTCAATAAAAGCCCTTGCCATCTCTCCGGAGACTTTTGTTAAACACGCTTAATTGAACCCGTCAGACATTTTTTAACAAGGTTATCTGTTCCTTGTTTTTTGTTTTTTGTTTTTTGTTTTTTGTTTTTATATAGGTTTATATATTCTCTAGGGTCAAAAAAATCGGCAAAATGAACATATTTATAGCGGTCTTCAACAAGTAAACCTCAGCTTTCGCTAGCAGAAAATCAGAAAGTCTTTGCAGATAAATTAAGTTCAACACAAAGCTATATTTCGAGACTTGAAAAGGGACAAAGAACTGTAACACCTGAATTCATTGATGCTCTTAACATTACTTTTGGTGTCAACAAAGAATAGCGCGGCTGATATTGATTATAATCTGCTATATTCCGTTTTACTTGCTGTTGAACAACATTAAAGGATATACCTCGTTCTGCTGCTACAGAACAAAAGACTAAACTTGTGATCACATTTTATAAACATTTTTCTAAAATAGCCCACTTTATTGATTTTGCAACCATCCGCAAACACATTTAACAGCTATTGGGTTCTACATGTTTTTAGAGTTTCAATCACGTGCAACTAATGGTTGCTATCTTACCATGATTATTATAACCTGTCTTGTTGCTTTTTTCCTAGAACCGCTTAACAAAATAACACTAAATTAAGGAGAGGATATAAACACCACCGCATAATGAAGTGTGCAGGATTGGTTGTAATCATCCAAAATGTGTTTAGACTTTTTGTAGTCCTCTCACAACTGTTTAGACATATGTTTAGACAAATTCAATTTTGGAAAAAGTAAAACCCTTAAAACCATTGTTAAATCTAGCGCCCACGGCAGGACTTGAACCTGCGGCCTCCGGATTAGGAATCCGTTGCTCTATCCACCTGAGCTACGAGGGCAAGTGGTTAATAACTATATATTTTTTGTGCTAAAAATTTCTCTCTATTTTTCATTTTTGCCCCCTATTTGCCCCCCAGTATGCTTTTTATTAATCTCAATATACCAAATAAAGCAGTATCCAATGTGTCCAGTGCGTAGTTTTCCCTTAAATGTCTTATTTTCTTGTCTAGTGGATATGTGAAAATAACAGCTACTGATAATAATAGCAGTTGTATAACTGTTATTTTAAGTTCCCCACTGAAAGCAAATAGAATAATTATGCACATTATGACAGGTAAATAAATAAAACCCATTCTTTGAAGCAGGATATCATGCTCAATTCTTCTGTTCCCATCTTTTACATCAAGTGTTATATTAATGGAAGAATAATGTTCGCGATTTACATAGTAAGTTTCAGCTATACTTTTATCACTGACATTATTAATAGTTGCATCTTGTTTAATTGAATTAAATATAAAGGCAATAACCCTTAAAAAGCAGTTAATATACATCATAGCTAACTCCTTGAGCTTTTGAAACTATATCAATTGTGTTAATTATCTCATTTTCTACTGATACACTTTCTTGGTTTGCTGTTTTTAGATAGAAATAGTAATAACCTATTATGCGTGCTCTTTTTTCAATATTAATTTCAGGTAACAGTCTTTCAACACAAACGATTATTTTTTCCAATATAGTGTTTTCTGCAGGAACAATTGGTTTATATTCGTTACTCCCATCTGAAAAGAAAGAACCTTCCCCTTTTATCAGCCAGTTTAAATTTACTCCGAATATCATTGATATTTTACGAAGTAAAGGTATTTCAGGTTCCATCTTTTCAAGTTCAATCCTAGCTATTCTATTTTGCGTTACATTCAACCTTTTAGCGAAAGCACTTTGACTAAGACCTACTAAAAGCCGAATCAACTTAATACGGCTATTTATACTCATTATTGATTGTATCAAAAATATTGAAATGTAAAAGATTTTTTTATTGACAAATTTAAGTGTTTTGGCTTAAATAATATAAATAAATTATATTGGTGTTTTCAATGAGGTTGCTATGGTTACTTTAGATGCTTTGATTGCTGATGTTGTGGGTCAGTTGATTGATGACAAGTTAGATAGGCTCAAGGCTGAATTACCTGATGTCATCATAGAGCGGCTTAAAACCGATTATTCGCCGGATGACTTGCTGAACACTGTTCAAGTAGGCAAATTTTTAAAGGTATAAAATTAAGGCTAAACAGGCTTTTTACGCTCAAGTCAGAGAGGATAAAGAACGCGTTAAAGCAGGTGAGATAAAAGAATCTGAACGCTTAAAGGGGACTACTGCGGAACTTGCCGCTAGAGTCGGCGTATATTCCCATCGCACCGCCGATCTAACTCGT
>JAISNW010000220.1 GCA_031276055.1 Deferribacteraceae bacterium
GCTTACAATCGCTTTTAACGGTGAAGAACCTTTTATGGTTCTAGATTCAGAAGATTCATATAACCCATATGAAGACGATTATGACTATGACGGTGACGGTGACGATGACGATTATGACGATTAGAGGCAGGCTTTTTCAAAGCGCTTAAAGGCGGTTTAATTTTTGGGAGGCAATTATGGCGCTCGTTGAACAGGTTGTCGTGATTAAGCTGCTGAAGATTTTAGCTGTTCTTTTTGCACTGGTTCTAGTGATATTGGCGCTTTTCAACGCGGGGAGCTTTGTAGTGATGCTCCCTACTTTCCAGAAGACAAGGGGCGCGTCCACACAGTTTGAACGTTTCTTTTCTGAAGTTAAGGTAAACCCTGATGACACCTACTCCATACAGTTGCGGGATGTGGTGGCCTCAGCTAGAGCAGAGGCGGGCGCTCCAAAATATTTCAATATGGATCTCACCGTCTCCACCTCTTCAAAACAGTTAGCCGACAGCGTTTCCTCAAACCCTGAGGCTGCTGTGAATACCATTAGGAGCGTTATGGGCAGGTTCAGCTTTGATGAAGTTAAAAGCGTGGAAGGCAAAGAGCACCTTAAACGTGAGATTAAAAGCTCCCTATCCCAAAGATATGGGATAAAAGAGATAGACGACATATATTTTGAACAGTTTTACCAATACTAGAGCTAAAGCCCCAGTTGAGTTTATCAATGATATTCGCAAAAGGAGGGCGGATGCCGCAATCGCTGAAAAGTTGGGCGTCTCCCGCAGTTATGTTGAAACCTTGATAGAAGGCGGGCTCATCTTAGTTGACGGTAAAACTGTAAAAAAGTCCAGCCGCATCGGTTTAGGCGCTCATATCTATATTGAGTTTCCGCAAGAGAGCACACCTGACATCACCCCTAAAGAGATCCCTTTTGATATTCTTCTAAATGAGAGTGATTACGCTGTAATAGATAAGCCGAGCGGCATTGCGGTGCATCCGGGGGCGGGCTGTTTCACCGATACCCTTGTAAATGGGCTTTTATTTAAGTTTCAGATTGATGATGAAACCGCAGGGTTCAGGCCTGGGGTAGTTCATAGGTTAGACAAAGACACCTCCGGCCTCATGATTATAGCCAAAAACCGCAGGGCGCGGGAGCTTTTTTCAAAGCTCTTCGCAGAATGGCGCATTGATAAATATTACCTCTGCATAGCCCATGGAAAGATAGATAAGAAGGAGTTCGTTATAGACGCCCCTATAGGCAGGGATAGATTCCACCGAAAGCGGATGGGGGTAATTCCAAACGGGCGCGCCGCCCGCTCGGAGGTGAAAGTCTTAAAAGAGTATGAGAGAGCCTTTTTTGCAGAAGTTAAGCTATGTACAGGGAGAACTCATCAGATACGGGTTCACTTCAAGCATATAAAGCGCCCCCTTATGGGAGACGAACTCTACGGCGGAAGGCGGGATTTTATCGCCAGGCAGGCTCTGCACTCCTCCCGACTAGCCTTTACAGACCCTTTTAATCATAAACATGTAGAGATAACCGCTGAACTGCCTGCTGATATGAGAGAGCTTTTAGAGAAACTTGTATGAACGATCTTTCAAATATCGCTTATTCTGATGAATATATGAATATGAAAAAAGAAGTAATTATGATAGCCTATAACCCCGCAAATAAAGCAGCTCAACGTGAAATTGCCGGTAAAAATCTGCGCCGCATCATATCAGATTACAGTGTGCACTTAGGCGATAGGTTGTATTTTTGCAGCATTAATAGTGTCTATGATAAAGGGGAGTTTATCTTTGAATATTTCAATATCTACCGCCACGACTTCTTCTGCGAAAAGGTTCGGTATTCCGATGGGCGCGAATATGTATTCTATAAAACCGATCTATATGGATACAACGTGTTTGAAATTGGAACGAAAAACTCTTTTGAATATTTTCCTAAGCGCTCTTTTGGTGAAGGGTCTATGGAAACATTTATAGCGACAGATATATTTTTTAACCCGAACAACAACACCTTTGCTGTAGACGGGTGCTACTGGGCATGCCCGACAGATACATTTTTGATAAAGATAGACGAACCGTTAAAGCCGTTTGAAAAGTATCTAAACATCCACCTGATAGTAGACGAAGACTATGAGCTCTACGATGATGTCTGCTTTGAGGGGTGGGTTGACAACGCCGTAAAATTAAGGTGCTTCAGTACGCAAGAACCATTTTGCCAAGAGATAATCAGCTTAGACGAAGAGGTATACACGGCTAAGATGTTGTCCGCTAAAAGTTCACCGCTGTATTAAATAAGATCGATGCGCCGCTGATGTCGGCTTTATATTTGCGCTGGTTTACTGAGAGATTATTAAAGTCATCTTCTATTGTTGGAATATAGGTATACCTTAGAATGAAACCAAAATCCCATATATACGGCTTAAAGGATATGCCGCCCTCTAATGAGAAGGCAGGAGAGACGCTGTCGCTGTCAACTGTTCTATCATAAAGGTATGTATCTTCTGTGAGCTCAACTTTAGTGAAGGCAGCCCCTACCCTAGCTGAACCGAAGAAATTAGCTATAGAGCCTATAGGCGCTCTACCCGTTGCAGAAACCCCTATGATAGAGGCTCTTGCATCGATGGTGTGCGTAAAGTAGATGCTCTGGGAGGAATCATAGCCGTAAAGGTCCTCCGTTGATAGGAGCATCCCTTCAAAATAAGCTCCTACACCGAAATAATCATTTATAAAATAGGTAAAATCAACGCCCACATGCGCCCCTAATTCAAAATCAAAAGATCCGTTGAAATAGGAGAGATCCCCCGTAGGTGCATACCCGCCGAAAAATATGTTAAGACGAGCTCTGCTCTGTTCTGCTTGAGCAGGAGAGAATAACAGCATAAATATGCAAACAGCAGCAGCTAAACGAAAAAATTTCATAACTTCCACCCAACCCGAGAGATCATTAATTAACCTACTCTAGTATATAGCGATGCTGATTAATTAATCAAGAACTTTTTATCAACCTTGCTCCTCTTGACCTATCATATGAAAAGATATATGATGGTTCAAAAGTTTATGTTAATAATTTTGTTGAAACTGTTTGCCGTCCTCGTCTTAGTCGGTGCGAACGCCCTCTTTGTTCTCGCGGAGTTTTCGATTGTTAAAGTTAGGAAGACCCGCCTAGATGAGCTTGTAAAGAAGGGGAATCGCACCGCAGCCCACACCCTTGATATAGTTAAACACCTAGATTCTTACCTTTCAGCCAATCAGCTCGGGATCACCCTTGCCTCCCTTGGGCTCGGTTGGATAGGGGAACCCGCTATTGCTACTGCGCTTCAACCTATCCTCTTAAAGCTCTCCATTGAAAACGCCGCCGTTCTGCACTCAATAAGCGTGGTTATAGCGTTCAGCTTTATTACCCTCCTGCACGTTGTATTAGGGGAGTTGGTCCCTAAAAGCATCGCTATCCAGAAGACTG
>JAISNW010000007.1 GCA_031276055.1 Deferribacteraceae bacterium
GTTTTGCGGCAAAACGGACAACCTTTACGACATCGTCTGTATTTTTAGGATATACTACACAAGCCGGATATATCTGATAGATGCCGGCATCAGTTGAGAGCAGTGCACGGCTAAGCTCATCTACACACACTCCGCCTTCTATATTGTCTATACGGATGCTGCTCTCGGCGGAGTTATTCATCATAGGCGACAGTATCGCAGCTTATCCCATATTTCATTACAAGGTTGCCTACTCTCCTCCCTTTATTGCGGGTTTCGCAGATAAGGCTCTTCCCCTTAACCGCATCTTTTTTGACGCCGAGCCCGTGGAGGTAAAACTCCGCCATTATAGCCATAGACATAGGAACTCCCGTCTGTGCAGAGAGTTCGCAATAGGGCGCCGCACTCTTATACTCCTTTCTGAAAGCGTAATAGCGGCAAGAGTAATGAAGCCCCGCAAGGCTGCCGAAATCGGCGGTTTTAAGAAACCACTTCAGAGACTTTTCCGCCTCATAGCGCCCTCCGATAAGGGCGTTTTCATAGAGGTAGCCCAATAGGTCCATAGCGCGCACAGAACCTTTTGCCGCCGCCTCTTCTAATATGTTTGCTCCGCTGTTAAAGTGGGCGTTATCCCTCACAAGAATATCGTTTAACCCGTTTTCAAAGAGCTCTTCAGCCTCATCATTGGCTGTAAAGTTTCTGTATGAAGGCATCTCATTCCTTAAAATTTTTGTAAAATAGTCCTCCAGCATATCCCTTGTGGGTTTATCAGGTTGCAGCGCCTCGTTCATATAGATAGGATCATAGTCCATACCTTTGAAGAATACCATAATAACAACCAATGCAAGCAGAACAACAATTAAAAGGAAACGTCCCACATTACTTCCCTGCTTAAATTTCTAACTTAGAGATTTTAATATACTTCAGGATATAAGTTCAGTCAAATTCTTTATGTTAATTTCGGAGTAAAAAAGAGTTTTTATTTTTTAGGAGGCTTTCATCAAATGAGAAAGATTTAAGCCTTGACTTCTCGCCTTTAACCAGCGTTACAGCGCTCTTTGGAATTCCCAAACTTTCAGCAATGAAATTAATAGCGGCATCGTTTGCTGCATGTCGGGAGGGCGGGGCGTTCACCTTTAACTTTTGGCATCCATTATATTCACCCGCCAATTCGGTTTTTTTAGCATTCGGCTGAACATATAGGGCTATAACCATAGGGTTACTTTATGAGCCTGTCTTTCATTATAACTGACAGCTCTTTACCCACTGTGCTGGATTCTTTAAGAGAGTTTACAAGGTACATAAGGGCTTCTCTATATACTGAGGGCTCAAATTCCATAAGGATTTTTTGGGCTTTCTTGATATAACCTGTTATAACGGTTTGCGCCTTAGGGCGGATATTATATCGTTCTAACCACCCCAAAAGCTCGGCTAGCTTTTCATCATTATCTTTATGAGAGAGAAAGAGCTGTTTCACAGCACTGTAATCTTCTGGATTTTCAGCACAATACCTGCATAAGAGGATAATTGGGAGAGTTGGTTTTTTTTCAGCCAGATCCGTGCCTGCCTTTTTGCCTAAAAGCTCAATATCTGCATAGTAATCCATAAGATCGTCTTGCAGTTGAAAAGCGCAGCCGATATGCATTCCGAGAGAATATAATAGCTTTTCGTTGCGCTTATCAGTAGGTTTAGCTATTAAAGAGCCGCAGGCGCAGGCAGCAGAGAATAAGGCTGCGGTTTTGCCGAAAACAATACTTAAATACTCCTGCATGGTAATATTTAGATCAGATGCTCTCTTTAATTGAAGAACCTCCGCCGCGCTCATCTGGTTTACAGCGTTTACTATCAGCGTTACTATGGGGGTTGGGTATTTTTTCAACAGAGTTAGAAAGGCTGATGTATAAAGGCAGTCCCCTGTGAGGACTGCCGCCTGATTCCCATAAACAGCATTTGTGCTCGGCGCACCTCTACGGCTGGTAGAACCATCGACTACATCATCATGCATTAAAGATGCAGTGTGAACCTGTTCAATAATAGCGCCTAAAGCCTTTGTGCGTTTTCCTGTGTATCCAGAGAGGGCGGCTGTAAGCAGCAGAAGCAGGGAGCGCACCCTCTTACCGCCGCTCTTAAAAAAGGAGTTGGCAATCTCATTTATGATGGAAAGTTTAGAATAACAAGAGCAAGCAATCTCTTCTTCAATCTGTTTCAGCCCTTCCTCCGCAAGCGAATATATATCTGCAACAGTCATAGCGCCTAATTGCTCCAATTTTCATTTTTCGGCTGCACAACGATAGAGATTAGCATATTAAGAACGGTATTGTCCATAACTAAATTATCTGTTAGCAACACCGACAATGAGGAAAGAGGCAAGGGAAGGGGAAGGGGCAGCCCTTCCCCTTACAGAAAAACCAGCTATTTCTTCTTTATGCTCTTTGCAAGCTCTTTAGAGAGCGCTATAGCATCTGACTTCTGTTTTTCAGAAAGTTGGAGCAGGCAGAGGTATTCACTGGAATCAACTTCACCCGCAGCAAGATAGAGCCAACCGCACCCTTTAAGTTTATCGCCTTCTACTCCATCCCAACCGAAAAATTGGAGAGTTCCAAGCTCATACTGGGCTTGAGCGTGCCCTTGACGTGCGGCTTTTTCAAACCATTCAGCGGCTTTGCCGTCCTCGCCTTCATCAAGATAGGCTTTAGCAAGTTCATACTGTGCATCGGCTTTGCCTGTATTCGCCGCTTTTGTGAGGGCGGCAATATCCGCAGAGAAAGCAGCCCCTGCAAATAAGACTAAAAACAGAATAAGATACTTCTTCATAAGCAACCTCATTATCATAATATTTTACGGCACTTTATTGGTGAAATCGTGGCACTTGTTGCAATAAAGGCGGGTCGGCTTGTGGGCGGCGTGGCACTCAGTGCAGGCGATAGGCGCTTCATGGGAATCATGCACATAGTGCTCTGTCTGTTTGCCTTTCTTATCCACAAAGATAACAGCTTCAGCGTCTAACATATCCCCGTGGCACTGTATGCAAGCCTCTGGTTCAGCAGCCGCTGCGGGTTCATTAACTCCGTGGCAGTCAGCGCACTCTAGGGAGTTTTCCTTGTGTTTGCCTGACACCTCATTTTTAGATGCTGCATAAGTTAGAGTTACAACAAAGATAAGCGTTAAGCCAACCCCTAAATGTGCAAATTTTCTCATCAAACCGACTCCCCTAGTCTTAGATGTCTATCTGGCGCACGCCGGGCAGATTGTATTTGCCCGTCACCATAAAACCAGCCAGATACCCCATTGTTACACAACGCCCATGCCCAATGCCCGCACATATGGTGGGGTAGTCCGCTGCGAAGAAATCGCCTGCAGCAGAACCTGCTACATAGAGCCCTTCAATAGGTTGATCGTCTTTATCCAGCACCTGTAGGCGCGGGTTGGTATGCAGCCCGCCTGACATGGAGAGCACGGTTGCGGCTAGTTTTCCTGCATAGAAAGGCGCTTTTACTATCTGCCTTAAAAGCTCTTTCCGTTTTCCATAATCAACGTCATCGCCCATTTTAGCGAGTTCATTGTAGCGCGCAACGGTCTTTTTCAATTCGGCTGCGGGCACATCCATCTTTTTAGCAAGCTCATCAAGGGTATTGGCAGTAACCACCTTTCCTTGCTCGATATTTGCTTTCAGAAGAGCTTCTTCTTCTTTCAGATCGTACGGTTCATTGTTAAGCCGTGACATCTGTCCATAGAAGAGACCGCCGGATACTCCCATATCAAGCTGTTCTTTAACCTGTTTTAAGCCGTCTGCATCATAGATGGTCCACGCCACCCCGCCTTTAGGTTCAAAGAGCTTGCTGCAGCTTTTAGATTGTGTGTTCACATCTTCATTCTTAAAACGTTTGCCGAGAGCGTTTACATGGAGGAAGCCATAGCTTGTAGCGCCCGCTTCAAGGTGGATAACCGCCGCATGCGGCTCTGTTTTCTGCATAACGCCGCCTATCTGAAAGGCTTGCTTATGAAGATCCCCTGTGTTGCACTTATTAGGAAAGTAGATTTGGGCGTCAGCTAAACGGACAATAGGACACCAGCGGTCTGTCATAGCGCGATCAGATGCGTAGTCGCCAGAGGCTATAATCACCCCTTTAGAGACGACAAACCTTGTAAGATTGCTCCCTCTACCCGCTACAACAGAGGTTACTCGCCCATTTTTAGCCGCACGTTCCAATTTAACGGAAGGGGTGTTAAAGTTGACAGTAATCCCGCGCTCTTGACATATTTCAACAAGGGCTTTAACAGCAGCTTCGTTGCCGCGTATCCCTGTTTTAGTATCTTCAAACATATGGGTAACAGGGTATTCTGTGTAATCAGGACCTTTGTAATATTGATTCCAAAGCCCGGCGGTTATCCCCTTTGGTTTTAAGAGGTTTGCTGTCCAGTTGAAGGCATGTCCGCTGGTTCTTGCAAAGAGCCATAAAAGGTCTTCATTTACACGCCCTTGCGCCCAGCGCACCCATTCACGGATAATCTGGCGATAGTTAGGCTGTTCAATCTTTAAGCCGCGTTGAACATCGGTGTCAAAACCGGTGATGTGGCCTCCGCGTGCAGCATGCACTCTGTTTTTTTCAATAATCTGCACTTCGCCCGCACCCTGTTCTTTTGCGGAAAGGGCGGCGATTGTGCCGGTAATTCCGCAGCCGATCACGAGCACATCAACCTTCACGGTCTTTTTGATGTTCGCTTCAGGGATGGCAGCCGCCGGCAAATCCCACGGATAGGGTTGGCAGTTGGAACGGTCTGCTGCCTGTGCTGCAGCTTCAGTCGCCAGATTAGGCGCCAACGTCGCTGCGGCGGCAACCCCCGCAACAGCGGCGGTGGTTTTGAAGAAATCTCTGCGGCTTATTTCAGCAACAGAGGCCTCCTCTGTCTCGGCAAGGTGATTGTTTTCGGTGTCCATAAACTTCCTCCATTATTATTTTACTGCGGATTTAATATAACAGCTTTTATTTTATGTTTCTAGTATCAAACGATACATAAATACAAATTTTTTCTTAAAAACTAATATCAGTTTATTATATAGAGATAATTTTCGTCAAATTAATATAGATGATAAAAGCTAAATTTATACTCTTAAAATAGAAAACTTTATATATCAATTAGATACAAGGTAATATTCTTGAATACACTGTTATATTGTTAAGGCTTAAAAATTATTGTTATGCTAATATGTTTTCAAAATTGATTTTTATAAACCTTTTGAATATTCAGTTTAAGAGGTATATAGCGCAGATATTGAAGTATAACAGCACTTTCAAAGCTGTTTTCTTGATACGAAAATTAAATTTTTTGTATATTTTAAGTATTAATGATGAGCGGGGGTTGGATTAGGGGGCTTTTTTCGGCATTAAAAAACCCCTGTCTGCACATTTTTAGCAACTACTGCTCTTTCTCCGCTTTCAACCCCGCCGTCATAACTGTATACAACGCTCTAGGGTTCTTCTGATTAGCCTCCGCTAAATCTCTAAGGGTTAGATCCGCCTTTTCAGGCACAATATAGCCCGCCTCAAGAAGGGCGGAAAGGGCTTTAGCGCCATCCACCCCTTCGATAGGAAAAACTATTGTAAGGGGGATTTTGTCAATGGATGGGTATTCAAACTCGCTTTTAATATTAGCTTTGCTAAATGCGAATGCTGATACTAGGGTAAACAACACCGCTATTGCAACATTCAGAGCAAACTCTTTTGTAAGTCCAGAGGTTTTGCTTTTGATGTAGAGTTTCAAAGAGTTAAAATTGATTACTATATGTAAAACGAGGGCTATTACAAAAGGGATGCTGAAATAGATATGCGGCATAAGGGAGAGAACATGCCCGCCTATGCCGAAATATAGGGTAATGCCGGTAATCGTAACCACAAGAGCAGATACGAAGAGGCATATTGAAGAAAACTTTCTTAAATTCATGAATTACCACCTAATATAATGTATTTTGCTTACGTTAAAACGACAAATTTTGAGCGGTTTAGTTCTAATTTTTCTGAAGAGCGAGGCTGTTTGGAAATATTTGCAATCTTATCCATAAAAGTTTATATACTTTCATGGAAAGGCTTTCGGAATACTTTTATAAAGCGGCGCGGTTTTTTGCAGGTTCATCAAAGGAATCTAGAAAACGGCGCATGCTGCGTTTCTCCCTCTACTTTTTTATCGTTATCGCCGCCGATATAATCCTCGGCAAGAATATCACCCACTCTGCCTACCCTTGGTATTCCAATATCTCCAGCTTATTGATGTTAAATATAAATATCATCTTGGTGCTTCTGTTAATTATCATCTTTGTGCGCGATATAGCCCGCCTAATGACAGACCGCCGAGAGAATCTCTTCGGCGCCCGTCTGCAGACGAAGTTAATAGTTTACTCTATGGTCATTGTGCTGGTGCCGGTTTTTTTAATATATATTATATCTATCTACGCTGTGCGCGGCGGGATAGACCGCTGGTTTGATCAGAATGTTGAGAGCATCATGGGCAGCGCCCTTGCTCTGTATAAAAGTTATCAAGATGAATCCCAGCAAAATATCTTAGCTCAAACAAACTACCTAGCAGCGCTGATAAAAGAGGATTACGCGGGCAATATCCGCAGCGAACGGGTTAGGCGGCTTACCCGTGAATATATTGACCGTCGTATATTTAACGGGGTTATAGTTTACTCCAATAGAGATGTTGTATATGTGCAGCAGAATATAAGTATGGAGCTGTTTACATTTATTGACGGAACGCTCTTAAACTCTATATTAGCAGGTTCTGAGCGTTCAGATTATAAAGTTGCAGGCAGCCGCTCTTTCTATTGGGGTGCAGCTCCTATCAGGGCGGATAATCAAGATGTGGTTGGAGCGGTGTTTACCCTAAGAACAACTTCAGACAGCATTGCAAAAAACTCTGAAACTATGCAGGCGGCAAGCGGAACATGGCGGGAGATCCGTTTTTACTCCTACCCTCTGCGCAACAGCTTTTCTGTTATAGTCACCCTAATCGCCATCCTAATAGCCTTCGGCGGCATGTGGGGCAGCAGAATATTTATGC
>JAISNW010000062.1 GCA_031276055.1 Deferribacteraceae bacterium
GCTCAAGGGCAGGGGTGCGCTCCAGGTGTTTTTGGGGTTGCAGTTGGGGGAGATAGGGCGTCTTGTGCGAAACTTGCCAAAGAACAGCTCTTTAGAAAATTTGGAGAACGTTCTGAAAACCCTGATCTTGCTCAACTGGAGGTTCAACTTTTAGAAGATATAAACTCACTTGGAATAGGTCCTATGGGGTTTGGCGGCAATACCACCGCTCTGGAAGTTTTTATAGCCGTTCAAGACAGACACCCCGCCACATTTTACGTTTCAACCGCTTATGGGTGCTGGGCTTACCGCAACCGCGCCATGCTTATTAAAGGAGAGGAGGCTGTCTATGAGTGATAAATTGCTGCGCCTTAAAACACCAATTTCTAAAGATGAGATTGTAAAGCTGCGCACAGGGGATAAGGCGCTCCTCTCAGGCAGAATCCTTACAGCGCGGGATGCCGCCCATAAACTGATGGTGGAAAAACGTCCTGATTTTCTGCGGGCTTATCTTAAAGATTCTGTAATCTACCATTGCGGACCTATCGTTAAAAAAGGCGATGACGGCGCGTGGAGTTTTATATCAGCCGGACCTACCACAAGTTCCCGAGAAGAGCCCTATGAAGCTGCGGTTATAGCTGAATACGGCGTGCGTGGAATAATAGGCAAAGGGGGGATGGGTCCTAAGACGATGCAGGGGCTTATGACGAGCGGCGCTGTTTACTTCCACGCTATAGGCGGCACAGGCGCCCTCACAGCTAAGAGGGTTGTGAAGGTGGAAGAGGTTCTCCTCCTTGAAGAGTTAGGCTCTCCAGAGGCTTTCTGGGTGATAAATGTTGAAGACTTCCCCCTAGTCGTCACTATGGATTCTGCGGGGAACAGCCTACACAAAGAGGTTGCAGAGAGCTCTGAAAAGAGGGCTCAAGAGCTTTTAGCGAAGATCTAATAGGTGTTATGATGGGTAAAACCCGCGTAAAAGCGGCTTGGATGGCGGCTACCTTCTTTTATATCGGCTGCCTAAAGCCTGCGCCCGGCACATTAGCCTCTATAGCGACGATCCCTTTCGCTCTCCTGCTCTGGCGGTGCGGTGCGCCTATCTATGCAGCAGCAACAGTTTTCGTAGGTTTTTTTGGGTATTGGGCGGTAAAAACTGTTTTAGACAACCGCCCTGTTGCAGAATCGGGCGAAAAAGCAGATGACGACCCTTCTTATATTGTTGTGGATGAGGTGTTAGGGGCGCTGATTGCAGCATTTCTCCCCTTCTCCCTCCTCCAGATAGCGATTCCGCTGCCTCTCTTAGCCCTCTATTCCTTTGCCGCCTTTCGCCTATTTGACATCTTTAAGCCTTTTAATATCGGCTGGATAGATAAAAATATCAGAGGGGCGGCGGGAGTAATGCTAGATGATGCTGTTGCAGGGCTTTATGCGGGAGTAGGCGTAACCCTCGTTGTTCTGCTGGCTCTTTAGGGTGCGTTTCAATCTTTTGGGATGATAAGTTAAGAAAAAAGATTGACAATAATATTTTATATAGCTATAAGTAACGACCTAAATAGGGGTGTAGCCAAGCTGGCAAGGCAGCGGGTTTTGGTCTCGCCATTCGGGGGTTCGAATCCTCCCACCCCTACTCTTACCTCTCCATAAATCTTTTTGGAAGATTGCTTTCTAATATAGGTCCTATAACCTTCCCTCGAGCCCCAAAGAAGAAAACAAAGTTATTGCCTGAGCTGTCAACAGCTCTAACCGAGTAGATATTAAAACCATCAGGGGCGCTCTTTGTTTCTATCTCTCCAAAAGTGTAGCCTTTATAAGCCGGCTTCAACTCTTGCTCTAGTGCGTTGGCTGCATCTTCAGCTGTAAAAGAGTTTATATCAGCGCCAATTCCGCCTTCGCTTAAATTGCTGCTGTTAGGGCAAGGGCAAGGCTGCCTAGAATCCTTTCCAAAATGTCCTTCTTTTCCAAAATGCCCCCATGCAAAAGCGCTCACAGAGACAAAGATAAGAGAAACGGCAAAAATATAGATTAACGAGTTTTTCATTTAATCCTCCAATATTATTATAGTATGTAGATAGTTGAATCTCCTAAGAAGTTCAAACTTTTCTTAGACTTTCTTAGCTAATCGTTCGCGTCCATCAATGTAGTTAAAGTGGATATTGCGCCATTGGTATTAGTATCATTATCGGCGGGTTCAACTTCGTTGCTTTGTCCGCCCTCATCAAAGCCATCATCAAGACTCTCTTCAACGTCTACTTCATCTACAACATCTACTTCATCTACGATGCCTTCTTCATCAATAAAGATATCTTCGTCTGCTAATTCTTCAACGTCAACTTCAGGGCTCTGCGGAACCCACTTCCACTCTCTGCTCAGCATTGAAGATGCACTCTCCCACATAAAATCTTGAATATTTGACGGAACATCTGTTATAAACCCAAATCTTTGCAGCATCTCTGCAACGCGCATACTGTTATCTATCTTGGTAGTGAAACTCAAACCTTCTTCATCTAGCAAGAGGTATAACTGCTCAATAGCGATCCCTTCAGATGTTGAAATTGCTTTTAATGCGTTTATATCTCTAGTATTAATAAGCTCCACCGCTTCTGAAAGTGCGGCGTAGAAAGCGGCGTAAACAGCGGGATACTCGTTTTTTATACCGCTTGATACAGAAGCCACAAGGTTAATATCTCCTAAAAGCTCTCCA
>JAISNW010000072.1 GCA_031276055.1 Deferribacteraceae bacterium
AACGCTATCGCCCGCGCAAGCCCCACACGTTTTCTCATTCCCCCTGATAGTTCAGACGGATAAACATTGTCAATATTTTTTAACCCCACCTGCCTTAATTTGCTGTGAACTATGTATGAAATCTCCGCTCTGGTCTTATCGGTATGCTCCCGCAATGGAAAAGCAACATTATCAAACACATTCATAGAATCAAAGAGGGCGGCGTTCTGAAAGAGAAGCCCTACCCGCCGCCGCATATTCAACAGTTCAATATCATCCATTTCTCCAATATTTTCGCCATCAAAGAGGATAGAGCCTGTATCAGGCTTTATAAGCCCTATTATCTGCTTAATAAAAACAGATTTCCCCGTGCCTGACGGACCGATGATAAAGGTTATCTTACCCTTTTCAATGTGCAGATCAATATCTTTGTGCACCACCTTATCACCAAACTTTTTAGATGTATGGATAAATTTAATCATAATTTTTAAGGTTGAATTTTGCAAAATAATCATCTATCTCTTGTTTCAGATCTATGCCTACCTGCTTAAAGCAATCAAGTAAATCTTCGTATACCTCGTCAGCGCCAAGAAAATTCCAAAATTCTTGTGCTACCATAAGCTCTTTTGACAGATCAAGCATTCCTGCCATAGTCCACCTTGCATATGGTTCAGGTTCATAGGGATTATATGGTATGGCAATCACGGAAAATACATCTGCTTTTGGATTCTTAGCTAACCAGACCGCTGTCCATTCAAGCAATGTCCTCTTAAAACCCTCAAATTCACCTTTATTGGGTTTAGCTGATTTTAGATCAAAAAAGTAAAAAACCCCACTTTTTGTTTTAAGATATAGATCCGCCTTAGTGGGTTTTATATTTACCATTTCTCCTTGACCAGCTGCTTTGCGAATTACAGCAATTTCATTATCTTTTAAGGGTGAACGAGCTGCTGCTTTTAAGTCTCTCATAATATCTTCAATTACTATTGCGGCATCACGGCTTATCTGCGTTCCTACAACTTTCTGCCGCTCTACTTCAGCAAAGTTGGATTGTGCCAGAGCAGTTGCCACAGGTTCAAATATAGATGAACCAAAACTAGTGTTAAGCGACTGTATAAAAGAAAACAGAGCCATTCTATCATTACCAAGCAATCTGGTATGAAAAGGCATAACTTTAGATTCAGGCGTATAATGTTGGAATTTGCCGCGTAAACAAGATATTAAGATTGTTTTAATATACTCCCTCTGTTCTTTAAGCATCATACCGCCAATTTTTTAAGGTGAAATATGGTTTCGCTGTATTCACCCTTATCTTTTTCAGTTCTATTTATCACGGGGCGGTTATAGCGGTTTACAATCTCTAAACCCGCTCTCTCGGCAATAATTGGGTATAAACAGTATCTATCATTGGCAACTAAAAATACATTAAAATCAGTCTTCATATATTTTTTGCAATTCAATAAAACATCTGCAATACCTTTTACGTAGTCCTCTTTCGCCTTCTCCCCCTGCCCTTTGGAGAGGGGTCCTATTTCACTGTCGTCGCAGCGGGGAAATCCAAATAGATCATAGGCGTATGCATGCTGTTCATGGTAGTCAATCAATCCCACATATGGCGGGCTTGAAAAGATTCCGTCAATCTTGCGCCCAAAAAGCCATGGAACACCCTTTTCTATATCGATTGTGCGGCTATCGCCCGCTAAACAGATCTGTTGTGTATCTGTCCTTAGCCTTTCAAACTCACGATAACGGTTGAGAGTATCTTTACTGTAGGTTGCCCACCACTTCGCAATAGAGAATATAGGCTTGCAGATTTTGTAATGTTTAGTGCAGTAATAAGGGGCGTTTATCGGCTTGACCAGAGTTGCCAAATCTGAATGCGTGGTAGCGCGGCAAGAGCGCATAACACGGCTTAAAATAAGGATTAGAATATCCCTTGCAGTATCATCAGAGCTATTTTTGATCAATTCTGCCGCAAATCTTAATTCAGCCGCAACATTCGGCAAAAACCATCTGTTTATAAAAGTGTTTGTATTTTCGTTATGCAGTTTGATATTGTATTTTTCTATTAATTTCTCATATATGGGGTAAAATTCCGCCTCTTTCTGTTCAGCAAAACCCTTTTCGTCTATATCTTTCTGTCTTACGGCTGCCTTATATTCATAGTTTGGAAAATATTTTGCATTAAATATACTTAAACTTTCGAGCAATTCAGCATCAAAATAGAGTATTCCGCTTGAGTGAATCTGATCTTTTAAGGCATCGGTTATCTTTTTGATCTCAACTTCTAATCTATAGCAATCTACTTTTGCAATTTTACAATTAGATATAAGGCAGTTAAAATATGATATATCCACACCGATCGCGTGCATGCCGAGTTCATTCGCCTGCGCTAGAGTCGTTGCACTGCCGCAGAAAGGATCAAGAATAATATCGCCTTTATTGAAATAAATATCTCTCTTTAGTTCGTCTGTATGGGAATCTAAAAAATATTCCACCAGTTGTGGAATAAATTTGCCTTTATATGGATGTAAGCGGTGGATATGCTTAGTGGTATCTTTCTCCCGCAAATTTGCAAATGCGAGGGTGTTTTCAGAGCTTTTGCTGTCCCCCCATTTTGCGGCGCGCGTATTCAATAAATTATCATAATATTCTTTCAGTTCGTCTATACAAACACAGACTGCACCATTGCTAAACGCTTTTTTGATCTGTGCGTATTGAATAAGGTAGCTGATGTTAGACGGAGTTACTCTCTTTTTCAGATACTCGCTTGCCCAACTGCTGGCATCTGTGATGGACATTAAAACTCGGTTCATTTTAATTACCTTTATTCAATATAGTATTACCGTCAGTATCATATCAAAAAATATGATCATAATGCAAGAGAGAGCTACCGCTTCGGTAGTTGCCACCCCTACCCCCAATGCTCCGCCGGAGGCGTTGTAGCCTTTGGTGCAGCCGATAATAGTTAAGACTACCCCAAAGACAAGGGCTTTTATCCCGCCGTCCGCAAAATCCGACATTGTAAGCAGACGCACCATATTTTCATAATATAGGTAAGAGTTGATCCCCTGCACATAAACCCCGATAAAGCAGCCGCCCGCCATGCCGGTGATTGTGGCGGTGAAGCTCAAAATTGGGGTGGCTATCATTCCTGCTAATACTCTTGGCACAACTAGATACTGGATAGGGTTCACCGCTTGAGCAAAGAGGGCGTCTATCTGCTCGGTAACCCTCATAGTGCCAAGCTCTGCCGCTATAGCGGAGCTGCAGCGCGCTGCGATCATTATGCTTGAAAGCACCGGTCCCAACTCCCGCACCATAGCAAGGGCGACTACCATCCCTGTAGCCGACTCCATACCAAAGGTATGAAAACCTTTATATGTTTGATACTGAAAGACTATCCCTGTAAAGAGCCCTACTAAAATAACTACCAACAGAGAGCTTACGCCTATAAACTCCACCTGTTTGATAAGAAGCCTAAAGCGAAAGGGGCGGCGCAATGCAGCGCGGAAGGTGCTTGCAAGCATAATAGAGATTAAACCGAAATTTCTGATTACACTAAGCCCTATCCTTCCGAAAAATGCAACAAAAGAGCGCATAAGATTAAACAACCTCATACACTCTAGGCACGCGATCAGATATCCCGCACAATATCTCATATTCAATGGTATTTGCCAACCGTGCAAGCTCCGCTGCTGTTATATGATCCCCTAAAATCTCCACAGAGCGCCCCGCGGCGCTCTCGCCGAAACAGGTAACATCCACAACCGCCATATCCATGCATACCTTTCCAATAACCGGCAAGTAATGCCCATCTGCATACATGCGGGCGGTATTGGAAAATTCCCGCCTATAACCGTCTGCATAGCCTATGGGCACTACCCCCGCCCATATCTCTCTTTCAGCAATATAGCTCCTATTATAGCTGACGGAATCACCCTTTTTATATTTTGCAGCATGGACAATTTTTGAAAAGATCGCCATAGCAGGCTTAAGCCCTGCAACCTCCGCCCCGCCGACATAGCCGTATAAAAATAGACCAGGGCGGGTAAATTTATATCTATTTTCATATTTTGCAATAGCTGAAGAGTTATAAAGGCTGGCGGATTGGATATTATATCTATCTATAAATTCCTTAAACTTCTCTTCCTGCCAAGCGGAGTATTCCATATCGCTGTCGCTGGAGGATAGGTGGCTCATAACATGGACAACATCAAATAGCGGATAACGTTTTTTGAAATCCTCAAAGTCAAGGGTTATAGGGTAGCCAAGCCTCGCCATCCCTGTATCTAACTTTAGCGACACAGCCGAGCGCGCCCCCCTTCTTTCTAAGAATTCATGATAGCTCCTGCCGATATGATCATTATATATATTTACTATGAGAGAGCTTTTATAAATTTCATCATAATAGAGCGGGTCGACGTAGCCTAAGATTATTATATTAGTTCCGTTTTTTATCTCATGCCTAAGGCTTATCCCTTCAGATACGGTGGCAACCCCAAAATATGAGACGCCTGCTTTAGATGCTGTTAGTGCAGTTTCTTTCGCCCCATGCCCATAACCGTCTGCTTTAACTATCGCTATTATATCAGAGTGAGACAACTCTTTGGCTAAACGGATATTATTAGATATAGACGCGGGGTTGATATTGGCATAGGTGGGGCGCAGCGCTTTTAATAGGGAGTTATCCACCGCTTTCACCTGTGGAGGCTATCCCTGCCGAAAAGAGTAGATACGAGCGGATAAACTCTTGCAGCTGCCCATCCATAACCCTATCCACATTAGAGGTTTCATAACGGGTTCTGAGGTCTTTTACCATCTTATAGGGGTGCATAACATAGCTTCTTATCTGGCTGCCCCAAGCAATATCTGATTTTGAAGCCTCCAACTTCTCTTTTTCGCTGTTTAACTTGCTCATTTCAAGCTCATAAAGCCTTGCTGTTAGAATCTTCATAGCGTGCGCCTTATTTTTATGCTGGCTGCGCTCTGTTTGGGAAGATGCAGCAACGCCTGTGGGGATATGGGTTATGCGTACAGCAGAATCTGTTGTATTTATATGCTGTCCGCCTGCTCCGGACGCCCTATAGGTATCCACCCTAATATCCGCCTCGTTTATCTCTATTTCAGGTTCATCCTCAATATCTGGAGCTACAAAAACAGAGGCAAATGAGGTGTGGCGGCGGTTTTGGGAGTCAAAAGGGGAGATGCGCACAAGCCTATGCACCCCCGATTCGCCTTTTAAGCATCCATAGCTGTAATCGCCGATTATATTGAACACAACGCTCTTTATCCCCGCCTCTTCGCCGTATATGCAGTCTAAAAGCTCAAAGGAGAAGCCCGATATTTCAGCATATCTGTTATACATTCGTAAGAGCATATCAGCCCAATCGTTGGATTCTGTGCCGCCCGCTCCAGAGTGTATAGTCACTATGGCGTTGTTCATATCGTGCTTTCCATTTAAGATAAGGGCTAGTTCAAAGTTTTGCACCAGAGATTCAGTTTGCAACGTAAGTTCTATAAGTTCAGGATAAACCTCCGTTTCCCCCTCTTTGTAAAGCTCTCTCAGCACAAGGATATCCTCGCCTTGCTCCTTTAATTTACGCCAGCTCTCTAAAAATTTTTTATGCTTTGCCTGCTCTTTAAGAAGGGTCTTAGACTCGCGTTTTAGCCAAAATTGCGGATCTGTAAGGGAAAGAGCATCTATCTCATCAATGCGTTTTGCAAGCTCTTGCTCTTTCACCGCAGGAGCAAAGCTCTCGGTTCTAGCGGCAATCTCATTTATCTTTGCTGACAGCTCTTCCGGCTGAATATTAATCATCTTTTTATTATAGGTTCTTAATCAGTGCAGTTTCGTCGCAATCAGGGTATTTAAGGCATTTAAGGCAGTCTGTCCACATCTTTTTAGGCAGTTCGTCTTTAGCGATCTCGTTAAAACCTAGTGAGGCAAAAAAGCTGGTTCTATAGGTTAAGGCAAATACCCGCTTAAAACCCAAATCTTTTGCCCGCTCTAGCTGTTTTAGCACCAATTTGCGCCCTATCCCTCTATTTTGCATCTCCTGCTTAACGGCAAGAGAGCGGATCTCCGCTATATCAAGCCAAGTGGGGTGCAAAGCGCAAACACCTATGATGTCTAAAGGTTCTCCGCCCTCGTAAAGATAAAACTCCATGGTCCTCTCCACCACATCGTTTAGGTTCAGCATGAGCATATCGCCTTTAACAGCAAAAGAGTTGATCAAACTCTGTATCTTCTTTGCATCTGTAATAAGCGCCTTACGTATCGTAATATCTCCCATCTTAGAGCAACCCGCTTGCAGTGGATAATACTAGTGAAAAGTAAGGCAAGTTACAAGGGGAATCTTTATAGGAACATAGTTCATCACCGCAAGCGACATCACAGCATTTATCTGTAAAAAGTTCAAAATCTTTGGTTTAGAAATTCCACTTTTAAAAGTTATCCTGTTGTGCTAGCATCACCACTGATATTCACATTTAATATACAGGAGTTATACCCTTTTGCAAATCTTTTTTGGCGGCTTTGCCAATGCTGCAACCTCTGGGATCATGAGATAATGAATGACCGCTGGATTGCTCTAGCAAAGATAAATACTCTTTCCGCTCTAGCACAGATAGTTCAGATCGGTTCAATTACCCCCCTTGTATCCTTGACGCTGCAGAACAGAGGCGAAAACTCTTTTACAGTAGGGGTTATAGTCAGCGCATCGTGGATTGCTGTATTATTGTCATCGAAATTTATTCCAACTCTTTTAAGTAAATTTGGTCTTGTCCGCTCTGCGCTGGCAAGTTCTGCCCTAACTATTATCGGAATTCTTGGCTTTACCATTTTTACTAATCTTTTAATATTATTTTCTCTGAATTTTATAATTGGAATTGGGCTCATCATCCGCTGGGTAGCGTGTGATACATGGATAGTCTCTACAGCATCTAACAAAGAGAGGGGGCGCGCTATAGGCTTGCATGAAACATTAATGGGTGCGGGGATAGCCGCTGGACCTATTATTATAGCTCTCTTTGGCGGGGCAAATATATACGCATTTTATATCTGTGCGTTAATAACCCTATTTTCAGGGCTTATATCATTGACACTTAGAACTGTTGATCTAAAACCGCCTATCCCCCAAAAAAACAGCGGCAATTCCCTTATTTTTATCATTCCTATAGCGGTATTCGGAGGTTTTGCAGCAGGTTTTTGCGAAACATCCTCTATCGCTTTTTTGGTAGGATATGCTGTCAATGAGGGCTATGCAATGGCATCTGCCGCTCTGCTTTTAACTGTATTTGGTATAGGAGGAACTAAATGCAGCTTCCTATAGGGTATTTTGCAGATAAAACATCTTACCGTATTGGACAGATAAGCTGTTCAGCACTAATAATAGCTGTAAGTGTTACTATGCCTATCATTATCTCCATCCCTATACTAGCTGCTGCAGCTCTCTTTTTATGGGGTGGAGTGATTGGAGGAATGAACAGCCTTGCAGTTATTGAGGCAGGAAATGTTGTAAATGAAGAGCAGATATCAACTGCAATGGCTCTAATTGCTGTCAGTTACACCTTAGGCAGCATCACAGGTCCAATTATAACGGGTATACTGATAGACTTTGCCAGCTCTTCCGGACTATTGATCGCTGCGGAAGGATTGAGCGGGTTGGTAGTCATCCTCCTAATATTCTTTCGCAAGTAAAAACTCACTAACCTCGGACAAATCTATTCGATCTCTTTTCTTCTCCAATGGTTGTCATCTCGCCGTGGCCTGCGATGACTTCAGTATCTTCAGGAAGGCAATAGAGCTTTTCTTTTATGGAAGGAAAGAGGGAGTCTGGAACTGCGCCCACTAGATCGGTTCTCCCCACCCCGCCCGCAAATAGGGTATCCCCTGTTAAAACAATCTTATTAGCCTCTATATAAAAAGAAAGACTGCCTGAAGTGTGACCTGGTGTGTGAATCACCTTTATGGAAGAGCCCGCAAAATCAATCGCCTCGCCGTCTAATAACGGTGTTTTCTCTCCTATCTTTTTAGTAGGATAGCCGCCGAAGGCGGCGGAATATTCAGCCGCCGCATCAACAAGGAGATAATCAGATGGGTGTATACACACAGGAACACTATATCTGCTCTGAAGGCTCTCTGCCGCCCCTACATGATCAAAATGCCCATGCGTTAAAAGGATTTTGATTAGCTTAAAACTGTTTTTATCAATTATCTTAATAATTTTATCAGGTTCATCCCCAGGATCAACCAATATAAGCTCATTATCTGGACTATCGGGATTGGTTAGAAATATACAGTTCGCCTCCAGCGCCCCTAAAGGAGTATATCTTATATTCATAGTTTAACCCTTTTTTAGATAATCTTTTATGCCAAATTTTAACAATACCAGCGCGCCAAAATACACTGCACAGCAGACGGCAACATTAATAAGCACATGCACCTCGTTCATTTTAAGGATGACAAGCGCCCCGATAAGCAGATAAGAGCTTACCATAATTTTAATAATTTTACCCGCATGTTTTATTATGCTAAAGCGGTAATCTTTTATAAAAAAGTAGAGAAGCGCGCTGTTTACCACCGCCGCAATAGAGGATGCCAGAGCTATACCCGCATGCCCTAAAGGTTTAATTAATATAATATTGAAAACTAGATTTACTGCAAAAGCTATTCCCGCTATCTTTACAGGGGTTGCAGTGTTTTTATCGGAGTGGAAAACCCGCGTGAATATTCCCGCGAAAGAGTAAAAGACGAGCCCTACCCCATACATCTGAAGGGCGATGGCGCTATTTAACGAGTCGTTCTGTGTGAAGGCGCTCCTTTTATAAACAAGATCAATAAGTTCATCCGCTAACCCCACAAGCCCTATAGTTGAGGGGATAATAATCAGCATGACCAGTATAATAGCTTTGTCAATAAGAGCTTGAACCTTTGCCTTATCGCCGCGGGTTCGCGCTATGCTGAACTCCGTTAAACTGACGGTGCTTATGGTGACGGCGAACACACCGAGCGGAAATTGAAAAAGACGGTTTGCATAAAAGAGCCAAGAGATGCTGCCAGGTTGCAAAAATGACGCTATCACCCTGCCCACAAGAAAGTTCAGCTGGCTGACGCCCACCCCCGCAAGCGATGGGATGACAAGTTTATAGGTTCTCTTTAGATCAGAATCAGGCGGTATAAGAGCATCAATACGAAACCCCTTTATATACGCGTAAGAATATACGATTAATAGCTGCAAAAAACCGCCTGTAACAACGCTGAACGCCAACGGATATATATTGCCGTTATATATATAACCCGCCGCCGCTCCAATTATCATCATTATATTTAAGGCTGCGGTGGACGCATAAGCAACAAAATAGCTCCCGCAAAGGTTTAAGTATCCTGCTAAAATACCTGCTATACTTATAAATAAAAGATATGGAACTACTATCCTTAGAATAGCCGCCCCTAGTGAGATGTTATAAGAATTGCCTATTATTCCGGGCATAAAGAGGATGATGATATATTCAGCAAAGACCACTAATATGATAGATACTCCCACCGCTAGGATGCTCTGAACCGTAATTAGCTGGGTTAGATAAGTATTGGCGGCTTTAACCCCGCTCTTATCTCTTTTGTCGCTTAATATAGGAACATAAGCAGACGCCATAGCCCCTTCTGCAAAAAATTGACGGAATAGGTTTGGGATGGCAAAAGCCACGAAAAATATATCAGTTATTCCGGTAGCTCCGTAAACGCCCGCTGTTGCAATATCTCTAAACAGTCCGAATATGCGGCTTACCATTACGCCTATACCGGAGCGCAGTATAGAAAGAAAGTAATTCATCTAATTTATGTTCACTTTGAAATAATTTAATAGACTTGAACCTAATTTTAAGGTAGTATATACAGCTAAATTGAGCTTGTAAACTTAAAAGGTGAATGAATTTGGGCAGGGTAGAGTCCTTATATAAGCATTAGGGGGTTCGCAATGACAAAGTCTGAACTTATTTCCCACGTTTTTGAATGTACCGATATTTTAACCCGTCAGCAGGTGGAAAAAGTTGTAAACGGTGTGTTTGAGGTAATAGGTTCAGCCCTTGCTCAGAACAAAAAGGTCGAAATACGCGGTTTTGGCAGCTTTCATGTCAGGAAGAAGAGAGCTAGGTTAGGAAGAAATCCTCAAAACGGCATCCCTGTTAGTGTAGCTGAAACACGAATCCCATTTTTTCGTCCAAGCATCGAGATAAAAAAACAGTTGATAGAGTGCAAATTTCCTACTCAAAAATCGAAAAAATGATAATATGCATCCATAGAATCTTGCTTTTAGAGGGTATTAATGTTAAAAACAATCTCTTATCTTGTTATTGGGGTTTTATTGATGGCTAATGCCGTTGCAGCTGAAACATTTGTTACTTTTGAAACAAATTATGGGAAGATAGTTTTAGAGCTTTACTCTGAAAAAGCGCCTTTAACCGTTGAAAACTTCTTGCATTACGTTAAATCAGGGCATTATGATGGCATCTTATTTCATAGGGTTATTAAAGGTTTTATGGTTCAAGGCGGTGGTTACGATCTAAATTTTAAGGAAAAGAAAACCGATCCTCCTATAAAAAATGAGGCTGATAATGGTTTAAAAAACCTAAGAGGAACTATCGCTATGGCTAGAACGTCCGAGCCTAACTCTGCAACTGCTCAATTTTTTATAAACCATGTTGACAACAGCTTTTTAGATTATACTTCCAACAACCCAGGTTATGCAGTCTTCGGCAAGGTAATAGAAGGGATGGATGCGGTTGATAAGATAGCTCTTGCAAAAACTAAATCCTATCTAGGAATGAGAGATGTGCCGGTAGAACCTATAATTATAAATAAAGCCACGGTAGACCTTGATAAAAAATGACAGAAACCTTTCATTACCCTTTTATTGCACGGGTAGTTACGGCGGTAAAGGCGGTTTTGCTCACCGTAATAGCGTTTCATTATATTATCACCAGCCTTCTCCTTGCTCCATTTAGGCTTGGCGGGAGATACTTAAACACTATATCAGGGCTCTTCGGCAGACAGATGCTCTGGGCTTGCGGCGGAAAAGCGGAGATAGAGGGGCTGGAGAACCTTGATCCTAAAAAAACCTATGTGTTTGTGGGCAACCACCAGAGTTATGCGGATATCTTTCTCTTGCAGGCGGCTCTATCAAAACTTAGGATGAAAACCCTCTTTATCATCAAAAAGGAGTTATTCCGTATACCCCTGTTTAAGCCGATGTCTAAACAGATGGGGCTAATTGCGGTGGAACGCGAAGATTCAAGGCAGTCGATGAAAGCTATAACCGCCTCATTGAAATTGCTTAAAAGGGGGAAGTCGATTGCTGTTTTCCCTGAAGGCAGCCGCAGCTATGACGCCGAGCTTCAACCTTTTAAGAGAGGAGGGTTCTTGCTTGTGGAGCTCACAGGGCTTGAGATTGCGCCTTTTGTTATTGCAGGCACTTTTAATATATTCCCTAGAAAGCCTTTTATTATTAGGGGCGGTCCGTGCAAAATATCTTTTCTCAAACCTATTGCCGCAGGGCAGTATAAGAGCAAAGAGCTTGCACAGATAGTTGAAGTAATGATAAAGGAAAAGTATCCTTCAGAAAAAGCCTACATCGATGCTAAATGGGAAAATAAGTAATTCCTACCAGATAACAGCCTTTTACAGCGCTTAATAATTTCTAAAAAATTGTTGCATATGAGAGGAAAATTAGTTAGCAGAAAACTCAGATACTTTAGATATAGAAGTTATTGCAGGAAACCTCTACTATATATGGCAAGAGGTAAAAATGGGGTTTTTCTATGCACGAAACAAACTTCATCTGGTTGACGAGTTAAAAGGGCAGACAGGAGTCTTAAAAACAAAACTTGCAGAATCTAACTCTATATTAGAATAAAATAGAGCTGTATTCACATTTACTGAATAAGAAAGTTTGGTTTTTTAGCGAGCAAGCGCGATCTTTAAGGTACAGCCCAAAGAGCAATAAAAATCCCCTTTGTAAAATATCTTTTCTCAATTCTTCAGAAAAAGCCTACATCGACGCTTATTTTCTGTTTGCATAACTTGCCATAACTGGTTATAAAGGATACTCAACTTAAAGAATCGCAAAAGAGGTGATATTTATATGAAAAAGTCTGTTATAGGCTTTGCCCGCATCGGTAAAGAGAGAGAGTTAAAAAACGCTGTTGAAGGCTATTTTTCAGAGAAAATTTCAGAAGTTGAACTGTTGAACGCTGCCGCCGCCTTACGCGCTGAACATTGGAATGTTCAAAAAGACGCAGGGATAGATTTTATCCCCTCTAACGATTTCTCCCTATATGACAATATGCTGGATGCGGCAGTCTTATTTAATGCCGTGCCTAAACGTTATAGAGAGCTTGCGCTTAAACCTCTGGATGAATATTTTGCTATGGCGCGTGGATATCAAGGAGATAAAGGCGATGTGAAAGCCCTTGCCATGAAAAAGTGGTTCAACACGAACTACCACTACCTAGCGCCGGAGATTGAGGATGACGCCGAAATCAAGCTGATAGGGAACAAACCTTTTGAAGAGTTTTTAGAGGCGAAAGCGTTAGGCATCCCCACAAAACCTGTTGTCATAGGTATATACACATTCTTAAAACTTGCCCGCTTTACAGGCTCGAAAGGGGCAGCAGAGTTTGAAGCCCCCCTTATCGCCGCCTATAAAGCCCTCCTTGAACGTTTTTCTTCTATCGGTGCGGAGTGGATTCAATTTGACGAGCCATCGCTTGTAATGGATATGACAGATAGCGACATCTCCCTCGCTGCCCGCCTATATTCCGCCATATTAACTTCTAAAGGGGTGCTTAAAGTCTTATTGCAAACCTATTTCGGCGATATTAGAGATTGCTATAAACAGATAGTATCCCTAAATATAGATGGGCTAGGGGTAGACTTCATTGAAGGCAAATCCACAGAAACACTTATATCGAGCGGTTTTCCCGCCGATAAAATCCTCTTTGCGGGTTTAGTAAATGGGAAAAATATCTGGAAAAATAATTATCAGGCGACCATCAATAAGCTGATAAACATTAAACGTTTCGCAGAAGAGATTGTGTTAAGCACATCATCATCCCTTTTGCATGTGCCTTACACCCTAGAGAGCGAAAGCTCATTAAGCGCCTCTAAGAAAGAGAGGTTTGCTTTTGCATATGAAAAGTTGAAAGAACTTTCAGACATTGCGGAGATTATAGTATTTAACAACCCTCTACAACATCCAAAGAGCCTAAATAATGCCGCTCTCTTTGCAAAAACACGCGAAGGCGGCGACAAAGACGTTTTAGATAAGGTAAAGTCATTAAAAGATAAGGATTTTAACCGCCTTCCTCCGTTTGCTGAACGGGAAAAGGTGCAGAAAGAGAGGTTGGCGCTTCCCCCGCTTGCAACCACTACTATCGGTTCTTTTCCTCAGAGCGCAGATGTTAGGAGCAATCGCGCCGCTTTTCGAAACGGCAGGATTAGCGAGGAGGAATACATAGCCTTCAACAAGGCGAAGATTGCTGAATGCATCGCCTTGCAGGAGAAGATCGGTTTAGATGTGCTGGTTCACGGGGAGTTTGAGCGCAACGACATGGTGGAGTATTTCGGCGAAAACCTGAACGGTTTTGTCTTTACCAAAAAAGCGTGGGTTCAATCCTATGGCGCTAGATGCGTAAAACCCCCAATCATCTGGGGGGATGTATCTAGGAGCCGCCCTATAACGCTTAGTTATTCTACCTTTGCTCAGAGCCTTACAGATAAACCTGTTAAAGGGATGCTTACCGGACCTGTAACTATACTAAGTTGGTCGTTTCCTAGAGAAGATATATCCCTTGAACAATCAACTTTGCAGATCGCCCTTGCCATTAGAGAAGAGGTGTTAGACCTTGAAAAGAGCGGAATCCGCATCATTCAGATAGATGAAGCAGCCCTTAGAGAAAAGCTCCCACTAAGAAAGAGTGATTGGCACAGCGAATATTTAGATTGGGTAATCCCCGCCTTCCGTCTTGTCCATAGCGGCTTAAAGGCGGAAACGCAGGTGCATACTCATATGTGCTACAGTGAATTTACAGATATTATCCCCGAAATTGATGCTATGGACGCGGATGTTA
>JAISNW010000195.1 GCA_031276055.1 Deferribacteraceae bacterium
TTGAGTCATACTTTCTCCCCTCGTCTTCAATATCTACCTTAAATAAACCGCCGGAGAGTTCGTCAATAGTATACTGTTCCGCATTCAGATGGTAGCTCTTTGAAAGGATGACTGTTATAGCATCGGCGTCTTCTTTCAGCACATATATTGAACGCATATTATATCCCTCTCATCTCCGCTTATCTTGAGTTAGTGGGGAGGCTTATCTGAAAAACGGTATAGCGCCCCTCTGCTGAACGTAAACGGATAGAACCGTTATGGGCGCGGATTATCTCCCGCACAATTGCTAAACCTAACCCTGTGCCGTAGGTTTTGCCGCTTGTTACAAATGGATCAAAGACGCCTGCCTGCTGGGGCTTAGGAATCCCTTTTCCATTATCAATTATAGATATTACAGCGCGTTCAGCCTTTACAAGCTCTTTTGCATGCAGTGTAACTACACCTGATTCCTCCACCGCCTGCACAGCGTTGTGTACAAGGTTGAATAATACCCTAAAGAGGCGGTCCCTATCGCCGATAATCATAAAGTCATGCCGTGAAATAAAGACAACCCTAACATCTGTATGTTTCAGAGAGAGGTTATACTGCTTTGCAATCTCCGCCAAAAGTTCACAGATATTAAACGAAGCAAAGTTAAGCTCTATATGCTCTTTTGTGTAGAGCATTATATCTTCTGTGAGCCCTTGAACCCTAAGAATCTCCTGCCTAATAGCGTTAATGTACTCCACTAGCGTTTCGGGCTCTCCAGATTCCATAAGGGATAGGTAAACCTCAACAATCCCCAATAGATTGCGAATGTCGTGCGCTATAGAAGCCCTTAAAACCCCAATAGCCTTTATCCGCTCCGCCCCTTTCATCTCTTGATATAGGCGGTTGCGCTGCACCGCTAGGGCGCACTGCGCCGCTAAAAAGTCAGCGATGCTGATATCTTCATTGGAAAAAAAATCCCCATCTTTATCGGTGAGGTTAAGCACCCCTATTATCTGTTTACCTGAAAAGAGCGGCAGCGACATGAAAGATGAAGCTGAATACTCGTTAGGGCTTATCTGTGCAGCTGTTGCGGTTTTACTGTTCATAATAAACGGCTTTCCAGTTTTTGCCGCCCGCCCTGTTATCCCCTCGCCTAACCTGTGAATTACCTCTTTTTCAGGGGTAAAGCCCACGAAGGCAGACATCTTTAAGAGATCTCCTTCTAAGAGGAATACGGAGACCCGCTTAACCTTTAGATACTCTTTAGCTGCTTCAATTATGGTATGCAGAATATCCTCAAGCTCTGTGGAAGAATTCATCTTGTGGGCAATTTCAACCAAGATAGGGATAAGCGTATCTATTTTAGTATTCCTTTTTGCACAAAATCATGCACATTATTCACTGTTCTGATTATAATAGATTGGTGGGGGCTTTGCTATAATTATCTTAATATCTTTTGTATATTTCTAGTCTAAACCCTCTTGCAAGTATACTTTTTTTATTAAAGATGATAATATCTAAATAATATCATTAATGACGGCGGGAATGTGGATACGGAGAATAAAGGAGTTGCGGAAGGGCTTTGCGCCTATGTGGATGGAAGTTTTAGAGACGGAGAGGCTGCCTATGGGTGCGTTATACTTCTAAACGGTGCGCTTCAAGCGCAGCTCTCAGGCGTTGACGCACGTTTTCCTGAAACGCGTAATATTTATGCAGAGCTTTTAGGAACAGTAAAGGCTATAGAGTGGGCTATTGAGCGCTCATACCGTTCGGTAACAATATATTATGACTACAGCGGCGTGGAGAAGTGGGCAAACTCCGCATGGAAAACGAATTCTATCGTTTCCCGCAGATACAAGGCTTATATAGAAAAGCTGCGCTCTTCTATAGATATTTCGTTTGTTAAAGTCTGCGCCCATTCAGGAGATGTATATAACGAGTTAGCTGATAAATTGGCCCGCAGCGCCCTGAAAGCAGATAACGTGCAGACAGCGCATAAATAGAGAGCGATGATCTCCCTTGCAAAAGTTCCTGCCAATAGAAAACCTATCCCCTATTTTTCAAAGCGGATCTCCCCTTTTGATTCTGTGAGAACCGCTGCTATTGTGCAGTCCAACCGCAATAGACGCCTTCTTGCCTCAAGCTCTTATTGGCAGATGAGCATCTTTACGGTAAAGGAGTTTCTAAACGCCGCTATCCATGCGGATGGCGTCTTTCTCCCAGAAGCGTTGAGGGGCTATTATATGCAGAAGGCTATCAGAACTCTAACCGAAGAGGAGAGCCGCTGTTTATTCCGCAACCCCGCTTCCCCTAGCTATACCAGCTACTCTGATTACCTAAAACGTTCTTCAACCCTCCTCCCCTTCTTCTACGAGTTATGCTCTGAAAGGATAGATTCCGCACTCTTAGCTAAAAGGAGCAGTTATGATCTCTATTCTGAACAGATAAAGGCGCTTGCAGCCATCTGGGATAGATATAATGATCTCGTTAAAAGCGACGGTTTTATCGAGCTTTGGCAGTTATATACTGATTTTGAGCTGGATGAAATATTTTTATCGCGCTTTGACACCTTCTTTCTGCTGATAAGCGGGAGTTTAAGCAGATTTGAGATCGAGCTTTATAGGCGGATCTCTGAAAAACGCAATATAGAGATTGTCTTTAACTTTGTGGAAGGCAAACACCGCCAAGAGCCTCTATTCAAACGAGTTTTCGGAATGGGGATTAAAGCTGAAGAGAGAGACAGCGGCTTCGTTTGGGAAAGGGCGGAGAGAACGGGGCAATCGCTTATCTTACGCTACAGCGTAGGCAGCGGCGAGGATAACTTCTACGCTCCAAGCGACCCTAGCGAAGTAGAGATTCTCCCCGCCAGCGGCGGCTTCTCCCAGTATGAGCTTATAACTAGACGGATCTTTGAACTTCACTTTGAAAAAGAGACGCCTTTAAGCAGAATGGCGGTAGTTCTCCCATCTTCAGAGCTTCTAAACTGGTTTCAACACTCTGACCTGTATAAACTTTACCACGTATCCCACCTAGAAACAGCTGCCAACTTCGGTTTTTTCCAATTTTTAACAACGCTTGCCGCCCTCCTGAATGCGAAAGCATCTGATTCATATCCGTTAGCTGTGCTGGAGAAGTTGTCGGCATACCCTTTTGCTCAAGAGTTAGTAGGGGAAAAATTCTTTGAAAAACAGAAGAAAAGCGGCAAGTTATATATATCTTTCAATCAGATAGCTGAAGATGCTGAATTAGCAGGCTTATTCGGATATATAGCCCCATTTTTTGAAGAAATTGATACATATTCCGCTCTGATACGAAAGCTCATAACCTTTCTGGAAAAGCTCGCCGCTGCGATAAAAGGCGCAGATAAAAACCAGAGCGGGCGGGAGCTTGCTGTTATGCAAGACGCCGCCGCACAGTTAAGGCAGTTGGGGCATATATTCTCTCATATAGACGAAGAATTCCCTGTAGGCGAACTGCTCGCCCTGATATTAGCAGAGCTTAAAGGGGTGCTTGAACAGAGAGCCGGCGGGAAAGGGGTTTTAGTTTTAGAGCTTAAAGAGAGCAGAAACCTCCAATTTGATTACCTATTTATACCTGGCATGTCATCTGAGGCTTTCCCCGCTCAACTTCAGAGCACTCTATTCTTAAACTCTGAGAGTAGGCTCGCTTTAGAGCTGCCCTCTTTTTCAGATATGAATGAATTTCAGAAGAGTGCATATTATGAGCTTTTAGCGCGGGCAAAAAAGAGCGTCATAACCTATTCCGCGGTGGAAGATATCTCTGTCAGTCCGTTTGCATCGGAGATAATAGCAAAAGCAAAGGGGGGCTTGGACAGAGAGAAAACATTCTATCCCGCAGCCCTTGTTGCTTTTCCTAGACGGTATAGGGCGAAAAACTACGATTCCCGCATCAGAAATACCCCTGAAAGAGTTGAACTGTTAAGAAATTTCAGATACTCCCCTTCAGCCCTAGAATGTTTTAGAAAATGCCAGAGGCAATTTTATTATAGGCATATAGCGTGCATAACTCCCCCGAAAACCGCCGTTGATAAGATAGATATGGGGGAGTTGGGGAATATTCTCCACCGCATAGTTAGAGAGCTTTTTCAGCGCGGCTATTCCCCTGCATCGCCGGAGTATCCTGTTCAATTGCGCTTATTATATGACGAACAGATCGCCCGATACGATTATTTCAACTATGATCCAGTGGGGATCTTTTATGCGGCGAATCTAAGAAAAACCTTAGAGAATATTGCAGCGCGGGATCGCAAGTTTTCAGAAGAATATGGGGTTGTCCGCCAGCGCTTTGAGGTATGGATAGAGGCGGAGTATGGAGGCGTTTTTATAGGCGGGCGCCCCGATAGGTGGGATGAAGCCATAGATGGTCTCTACCTAATAGACTATAAATTCCGTTCAGGAATGAGATGCGCCAAAAATAGAGAATCTTTTGAAGACTATACTGTTGATATTCAACTCCCCTTTTACGCACTCTTATTGGAGAGAAAGTTCAATAAACTGCCAAAAAAGCTATTCTGGTTTGATCTTAAAGATACCCACGAACTTTTGGATGGCTTTAATATGGAGCTTTATGAAGATTTTAAGGATTATTTTCTCTACCTTGCCAATAATATCCTCTCCACAGAGAGCTTTGACCCCCCTGAAAATCCTAACTGCTCTTTCTGTGAATTTACATCAATATGTCCGGGCTATAAAAAATGAACCTTATAGAAGTTATCGACCCTAGAAAGAACCTTATTTTAATGGCTTCCGCAGGCACAGGGAAGACTTTCTGCCTCGCCTTGCGGGTGCTTACAATCCTCTTGCAAAAGCCGTTTATCGATATGGAGCTCTTTGATCCCGAAGGGTTGAAAACGGCTGACGTCTCTAAAATAGAGAGCGCCCGCAGGATTATATGCCTTACATTCACACGCAAAGCCACCGCCGAGATGGATAAACGTATACGAAGGTTTTTACGAGGGCTCGTTTTATACGGTTCAGAAGAGCTTGAAGAGCAGTATAAACAGGAGATAGAGGATGTATTTGTGTTAGTATCCGATGCGCTAGGCGGCTTAGATCTGCAAGAAACAACTATGCGGGCAAAGGCGGCTGAAGAGAGGATATTTAAGAATCCTGACACTTTGCGTATACAGACTATTGATAGCTTTTTAAGCAAGATATTAAAGCAATTCCCTTTTGAAGCAGGGGTGCACCCTGATTACACCCTCCTTTCTGAACACGCCCTTAAAAAGCTCGAAAAGAGCGCCTTCTCCGAAGGTTTCGGCAGCGGCGGCAATGAACGCCTAATCACCCTTTTTGAGAGATATATAGCCGCCTTTAACTTTAATAGGTTCTATTTTATTAAACGTTTGCAAGAGTTTGTCACTGATCTATGCAACGATATTACACTATATAGAGACGTTATCAACACGCGGCGCTCTATTAAAGAGTTAGAATACCTAACAGACGATTGCGAAACGTTTGAAGAGGCTTTTAGAATACATATCAAGCAGATGCTCAACCTTATAAACACCGCCTCGCCTAAACAGAAAGACGAGAAACGTTACAGCGCTTTTTCGCTCTTCTCTAAATTTGTTGACGGCAAGCTGCCTATCGAAGAGGCGCTAAGCCATGTAGATAAACTTAAACCGCTAAAGGTGAACGCTCTCTACCCTATTACAGACGCCGCTCTCTATAATAAGCATTGGCAAGATGTGAAAGAGCTTACAGCAAACTATATATCTCTAAAGAGCGAGCTCTTCTTAGAGTTTGCAAAGCAGTTGGCGGGAACAGTTTATGATAGACTAGAGGCTCAAAAATCCCGCTATTCGTTTCTAACCTATAACGATGTCCATCGCAAAGTTTATGAGCTTTTTAAGCGGAGTGAATACCCCGCAGAGAACTCCCACCTCTATTTTCGTTTAGACGGCAAGCCGACGCACCTTCTGGTGGATGAATTTCAAGACACTTCCCATATTCAATGGGAGGTGCTTGCTCCAATAGCAGAAGAGATAATGGCGGGGCTCGGTTCGGAGGATAAACTAGGGAGCTTTTTCTGCGTGGGGGATCAAAAACAATCTTTATACCGCTTTCGCGGCGCAGTGCCGGGTTTTATGAATATCATAGCGCTGCGTTACAAAGATTGGCTGAATAAAGAAGACTTAGACAAAAACCGCCGCAGCGATAGAGAGCTCGTCGCATTCGCCAATGAGCTTTTTAGGGAGGCGGACGATTTTATCGGCGGGGAAGGGGAACTTCGTTTTAATTATATCCCTCAGAGCGCACATAGCACAGAACTTGGCTTTGTCCGCTATATGGCGGGGAAAGCCAATAAACGCTGGGAATTCATGTTAGAGGCGGTTTATGAACTGCTTGCACATAACTTTGCTCCTAAAGATATTGCCATCCTCGTTCCTAAATGGAAAAAGGGGGAGACAGCAAAAGCCATCCTTGAAGAGAACGGGATTCCCGCCAGCATCCTAAAGGAAGAGGTTCTCTCCCAGAGGGCTGCCTATAGGGTTATAAAAGGGTTAGTCAGCTATATGTATTATGGGGATGACTTTTCGCTGTATACCTTTCTCTACACTCCGCCCGCTCTAGGAGATTATTCAGAAAAGTTTTTTGGACGTGCAAAGGCAAGCCTCAACGCCATGTTAGCTAAAAGTGCAGAAGAGGCAGTCTATAAGAGGCTTCTTATGCTGAAGGGGCGTTTTAGTATAATGGATAGGCTTTCAGAGAGCTCTTTGCAAGAGTTCACCGCCCTTATGGATATTATTGCAGAGCAGCTTCCCAATATAATAAACCCTTTGGAGTTTTTAGAAAAGTTTGAGGCTTTAGCTGAAGAGGCTGCGCTCCCCCCCGAAAAACCTCAAACCTCTTATATGGACGGCAGCGTTTGCATCTGCACTATAAATTATGCCAAAGGGTTGGAATTTCCAGCGGTTGTTCTGCCTGATATGGAGCAAAAATCTTCCGCGGCTGATCCTACATTTAACTCACAAGATATTTCATCCCCTTTTGTTAAAGATATACACCTTCTTCACAGTAGAGAGCGCCTTAAATATACAGATGAGGGTTATAAAAGCGCACTGGAAAGAGAGGAGTGTTTGATTCGCTTTGATATAATCAATAAACTCTATGTGGCAGTTACACGCGCTGAACACGTCTTATACCTCTTTGCAGAGACAGGCAGAGAGGGGTATCTTGATACTTATATCACAAAAGTTTTCCCCGAGAGCTTTCAGAAGGGGCGGCTTGCTGAACTAGAGGTTGCACCCCCTGCTTTTGCTGAAAAGGGGAGGGAAGGCGGCGCGCTTACTAAAAGGTTGTTATACTTTTCAAAATATATCCTCTCGGCGGTGAAAAACCCTATAGAGCTCTCAACTCAACCGATTCTGGCAAAGTTTATCCATGAGCGTAAGGAAGAAAGCGTTGAACTTTATTCAGATTCAGATATTTATACAACTAGAGATTATGGGATCGCCTTTCACAACGCTGTTTTTAACCTTGAAAACTTTAACGTTGCATCAGCGGCAAGGGCGGCGGATATTGCTTGGCGAAATTACGGTGGATATCTGGAGGCTGGTGAAAAAGCCCGCCTAATGCAAGATTTAACCATTTTGCTTGCCAACAGCGACTTTCAAACCTTTATAAAAGATAGGCTCATCTACCGCGAAAAAGCCCTCTTTTACGATAATAAGCTCCTCGTTG
>JAISNW010000122.1 GCA_031276055.1 Deferribacteraceae bacterium
AGGAGTTTAGCGTTAGGTTCAGAGAGTTTTCGAGCGGATACTAAGAAGGCGCTGTGGTTATACATCCACATCTCTGGGCGCACTGAAAGCCCATCCACCTTCCATGGGCGCAATATAAGTTCAAAAGTCTCTATCTGGGAGAAATAGCCGCTCTCTTTTAAGGCGTCCACCATAGTTTTTACCTGTAAAACTGTAGGGATGTAGCTTACAACGATTCCGCCGTTTACTAAGGCGCTCTGCATATGTTTCACCATATGCCACGGTTCAGGCAGATCAAGAACGATCCTATCAAACACTCCTGTGATTCCTTGATATATATCCCTTATCTCGATAGTATGGTTTTCTGGGCGGCATCCAAAATATCCTTCGATAAATTTTTGGGACATCTCCGCAAAATCTTGACGGATTTCATAGGAGATAAGCCGCCCTCTATCTGACAACGCCCGCAATATCGCTATAGAGAGCGCCCCTTGCCCTGCGCCCGCCTCCAGCACCCTAATATCGCCGCCTATATCCGCCCACATAATGATAGCAGCGCTGTCTTTAGGGTAGATTATCTGCGCTTGGCGTTTTATATTCATAACATAATCTCTATATGTAAGGGGGAAAACAGAGAAATACTCGCCTCCGCTGGATTTCAGGAGAGAGCCCGCTTCTGCAGCGGCTATCTCGGCATGTTCAATATAGCCGTATTGGGAGGAAAAACGCCCCTTCTCTTTCAGGGTGAGCATATACTCCCGTTTTTTCTTATCCCTTAGGATGACGACTTTACTATCTGCCATCAGGGCGTCTGCCGTCAGTTTTGGCTAGATAATCTTCAATTACCTTTTTATGATCGAAAACAAGGGGAGGAAGGTTGTCTATAGGGAAATAGCAGGCAGATTTCGCATCGTCGGCTGCTATAGGCGCTTCGTCAGTAAAAGTATAGTATACAACAGACACCGTATGCCCCCGCTTATCCCTAGAAGGCTCTGAATAGACGCCTAAAAGGGTTATATCTCTCTCTCCCTTTTTTATCCCTGTTTCTTCAAAAAATTCCCGTACAGCGGCGGATTCTACACTCTCTCCGTAATCAACCATCCCCCCTGGTATAGCCCAGCCGTGCGGCGGATGCTTTCTTTCTATAAGGAGGAGTTTATCTCCGTTTACCGCGAGCACATCTGCCGCTAGTCTAGGGAAGGTGTGATACCACCTCTCATGGCGGAACTGCAATAATTCGTAAAGGCACTCTGTGAATGGGGCTGAAATTTTCCCCTCTTTTGCCCATCTGACCACAGGGAGCATTATAGCCTCGATCTCAGGCTTTCGGTTGCGCTCCACATCTTGAAGGGTGCTGGTTTTGAAGTCGTTAAACGCGGGATCAAGCTCCAACGCCTTCTGCGCCGCCCCTTTTCTAAGATTGACGCCGCACAAGAGCGCCGCTTGGACCGCCTCCTCCGCCACCGCCCGCATTATTAAGGAGAGTCTTTCGCTTTTTACCATCTCCCCGCAGGTAGCAAAGGTTAGAGCGGATAATGGGTTAAAAGCTATATTCCAGATCAGTTTTTCCCACTGTTTCGCCCTGATATTGTCTGTTATGAGTATCTGTATCCCTGCTAAGGTAAAGAGGGTTTTTAGTTCTGCCTCATGGCGTCTGCCTTCCTCAAACGCCGCACCGATTATCACAGAAGGGTAAGAGATATAAGAAACGGTGTTGAACCCATCATTAGACAGAGCGCTTCTCACTACCCCTCCGATAACGCTCTCTTTAGGGAAGTTCTCAGCAATAATATCAACATTTTCAACCCCGTTTTGCAGAGAGACAACCGCCCCGCCTTCCTCTAAATGCCCGCTGGCAATGGCGGCGGCGGCGGCGGTATCCATTGATTTTACAGATATTATAATTAGATCATACTTGCCGTCAGGTTTTTCCGCCGCAAAAACTTTTAACCTATCCTCCCTCTGCCCACCAGCCGAATCTGTTCTCTTTAGAACAAGCCCCCCTTTCTGCATGGCAGAAAGCCTACCGCCGCGGGCGATAAAGGTGACTTCAGCGCCCGCTAGAGCGAGCCTAGCTCCAAAATAGCCGCCCACCGCTCCTGCGCCTACCACAAGGATATTTTTAATACTATTCAATGGCAAGGGAACCTTCCTTTACAAGCAGCCTCAACTTTTTCCGCTTGCCAAAAACACCGGAAAGGATCTTTTCGCTCAGAGGGTCTTCTATCAGGTGCTCAACAGCACGTCTTATAGGGCGTGCGCCATATTGAAAATCATAATCTTTGGTTAAGATATACTCTTTTGCCTCCTCTGTTACAGTGATAAATTTATCCTGCTTTTGCAGCCTCTCGTTTAACTCATCCACCTGCATGTTAAGAATCTTCTTTAGCTCTTCCATGCCAAGAGGGTTGAAGTATACGATATTATCAACTCGATTGATAAACTCGGGAGTAAAGTGCTGTTTGAGGGCTTTTTGCGCGGCGCTGTTCATCCTCTCTTTTGCGTGTTCAGCGCCGCTCTTATCTCCAAACCCCATATTTTTCACCCCAGCGGCATCCTTAGTTCCTAAATTGGAGGTTAGAATAATAATGGTGTTCTTAAAGTTTACCTTATGCCCTAAGCTGTCTGTAACAAACCCTTCGTCCATAATCTGAAGGAGGATGTTTAACACATCTGGGTGCGCTTTTTCCATCTCATCAAAGAGAACAACGCTATACGGTTTGTTTCTAACCTGTTCTGTAAGTTTTCCGCCCTGCTCGTATCCCACATATCCTGGAGGCGCACCGATTAAGCGCGAGATGTTGAACTTTTCTCCAAATTCGCTCATATCAATGCGGATAAGGGCTTCTTGCGTTCCAAAAACCGCTTCAGCTAAACGTTTTGCCACCTCAGTTTTTCCAACGCCAGTAGGACCTAAGAAGATAAAAGAACCTAATGGGCGCATAGGGTTATTTAACCCTGCGAAACTTCGGCGCATAACTTTAGATACACGATCTACCGCCTCGTCCTGCCCGATGACAAACTTTGAAAGGTCTTTTTCTAAAGCGAGCAGTTTGCTGCGCTCGGTCTGTTTCATGCGGCTTACAGGAACTTTTGATATGCTTGAAACAACCTCTTCAATATCTTCCACTGTAAGCGAGGGAATCTCTGCTTCGTCAACCTCACAGACAGCAACCTTTCTCCCCGATGGTTCTGCTGTTTCGCCCCCAAAGGCAAAATTGCAGCTGTAAGGGTGCTCTTCATCGATGCTGAAATTGGAATTATCTGCTAAAGGCTGCTGGAGTTTCACCTTTGCACACGCCTCATCAATAACATCTATACTCTTATCAGGTTGAAATTTATCTGTTATATAGCGGTTAGTGAGATCAACCGTTTCATCAATTACATTATCGGGGATAAGCACATGATGAAAACGCTCATAATTTCCACGTATCCCTTGCAATATCTGTATAGTGTCGTCGCGGCTGGGCTGTTCTACTAGGATTGTTTGAAATCTGCGTTCAAGCGCGCCGTCTCTTTCAATATATTTGCGGTATTCCGCAAGGGTGGTAGTGCCTATGCACTGAAAAGCGCCCCTTGCAAGGGCGGGTTTCAGCATATTTGAGGCGTCTATAGCGCCTTCTCCCGCCCCTGCGCCTACTATAGTATGAAATTCATCGATGAAAACTATTATATTTTTAGCCGTCTCTATCTCTTTAATCATAGTTTTCATCCGCTCTTCAAACTGTCCGCGATACTTTGTGCCCGCCACTATCCCCCCAAGCTCCACCGACACCAAACGTTTCCTCTTCAGCGCATCAGGCACCCCCTCAGATGTTATCCTTAGAGCCAGCCCTTCAACAACCGCAGTTTTTCCAACACCCGGCTCGCCAATCAACACAGCGTTGTTCTTAGTGCGCCTAGATAGGATTCTCACAAGCCGCTCCACCTCTTTATCCCGCCCTATAATAGGGTCGATCTTGCCTTTTGAGGCGGCAAATGTAAGGTCTTTGCCAAATTCATCCAACATAGGGGTGGCACCCGCAGAGTAGCGCCCGCTCCTATGCAGAACTGTGATCTCTTCTCTAAGATCGGTGTAATCAAAGCCCAGCTTTGTTAAGATAGCAAAGGCTTTCCCCCGCCGTTCTCTCATAAGCCCCAGCAGAATATGTTCTGTGCTGACAGAGTTTTGCCCTAAAGAGCGCGCCTCCTCGATGGTGTATTCCAACACCTTGCGCGACACAAGGCTAAAGGGGGTGTCAACACTCTTGCTATAGGGTATATCGTTTACAGTGCTTAGGGAGCGGATATCTTTCAATAATCCTGAGATATTTGTGCGGCGTGAGGCGAATATTTCATAGGCTATCCCTGTTTTTTCTCTGAGTAAGCCGTAAAGTATATGTTCAGTTTCAACCCAGGGCTGCCCCGTTCGTTCTGCCTCTTCCCTAGAATAAGTCAAAACCCGCCTCGCCTTGTCGGTAAGGTGGTTTGAAGAGTTTGAAGAATAATTCATCAAGGGTGCTCCTAAAAAAGTATAACAAAATCTATCCGAATAAACACCGCTATTATAAGGTCTGTTGCAACAATAAGGCAAGCAAGATTTTCAATCAATTTGGAGTGGACATTATATTAGCTTATATTATATGAATAAAAATATACTATTGAAATTTCTTTGCTTTTCTGATACAAGGAAACATGTCTACAACCCAAGCGGCAACGGGGCGGCCTGTCCTAGCAACAGGCGGAATGACGGGTTTTACATATATCGACCTGTTCGCAGGGATTGGCGGTTTTCACCTAGCAGCCGATCTGCTAGGCGGGGTTTGCCTTTTTGCAAGCGAGATAGATATTGAAGCTAAACGCGCTTATGCCGCTAACTATAATTTAATCCCGCATGGGGATATTAAACAGATTCAATCAAAAGATATTCCAGATCATGACATTCTCTTTGCAGGCTTCCCTTGTCAACCATTCAGTATTATCGGGAAAAAATTAGGCTTTAACGATATACGCGGAACGCTGTTTTTTGAGATAGCAAGGATATTAGAAGAAAAAAGACCAAGAATGTTTATACTGGAAAATGTAAAGCAGTTAAAAACGCATAATAAAGGTGAAACGTTAAAAACCATTATAGAAACATTGGAGAGCTTAGACTATAAAGTTTATTGTGAAGTATTAAATGCCTTAAATTATGGACTTCCGCAAAAGAGAGAACGCGTAATTATTGTAGGTTTTCTAAATAAGTCGGTTTGCTTTTCTTTTCCCAATCCAATTGTCCAAGGAAAGTTGGAAGATGTGCTGGAAAGCGAAGACGCCATCGATGCAAAATATTTTGCAAGTGAAACCATAGTAAATAAAAGGAAGGCAAAACACAGAAGCGATTATTCTCCCAGCATATGGCATGAGAATAAAGGCGGCTGTATTTCAAGCTACCCTTACTCTTGCGCTTTACGAGCAGGAGCATCGTATAATTACCTCCTTGTAAACGGCATCCGAAGGCTTACACCGCGTGAAACCCTCCGTTTGCAAGGTTTTCCTGATTCTTTTAAGATTGTATGCAATGATAGTCAAACAAGAAAGCAGACGGGAAATGCTGTCGCGGTGAATGTAATAGCGGCAGT
>JAISNW010000182.1 GCA_031276055.1 Deferribacteraceae bacterium
CCACCTTTAGAGTTTCTACGGGCATATCTTGATATATCTTCATAATGGCTTTAATAGAGTAAGCCTTGCTGTCTGCTAAAACCTTTTCGTTGCGAACCTTGAGATCAACTAGATCGCTGTTCTTCTTCTCCTTTGTTATCTCAAACTTCAAACGTTCCTCTTGCATCTCCAGCTCTTTCTTTAAGGCTAGATGCCTTGTTTGAAGGCGGGTCTCTTCGATCTCGCGGTTTTTATGCTCCACCGCAATCTCTGTAGAGAGTTCACTCTCTCTGATGATCCTCTCCTGCTCCACCGCATTATTTCTTCGTTGAAATATAGCCATATCGGACTGTTTTAGAATCTCTTCCCTAGTCTCCGCTTCCAATGCTTTGGAAGTTTCAGGGCTCGGCTTTACCGCCGCTATGGAAGAACTTAGTATCTCAAGCCCCAACGCCTCCACCATAGGGTTTGCCGCTAATGCGTGAAAAACCGCATTGGCGATAATATCTGTGGTAACTATCGCCTGCTTTAACGTCAGCTTTTTAACCTCGCCTTTCACCGCCACCTGCGCAAGGTCAGTCAAACGTTCAGAGAGCTTTTGAGGATCTTCAGAGATATAGCGCAGCCGTGAAGAAACGGCGAAGTTCAACATCTTTGATGTCTTTTTAGGCTCTATCACCCTGTAGGTGAGCTGCCCCTGAACGGTGAGCTCTTGAAAATCTGAAGATATCTCTGAAAAGATGAACGGCGCCTCCGCACTTCCCATAGGAACAACAACTATAGATGTAGAGGGGGCGTAATAAAAGAAGGAGAGCCCATCCCCTTCAGCAGCCAGCGCGCCGTTTTTATACTTAAATACATAACTGCCAGGTTCAAACTTCGCATATTTGACGCCAAACATCAGCAACCCCGCCCAATTGTATATATGTTTTACACCCTAACGCTTAAAGAACATATAGGCATACGCCCGCCTTACATCTTTCACCCCTGTGCAGTCGGAATACTCGGCATTGGTAAACTGCCTATTGCCGCTGATAAGCCTTCCGCGGCCGATAACTGTGTCTCTATCGTCAATCATATTCTCTAAAAGGCAGATGAAAACTTCCGATGCATCGTCAAGATAGACCGAGAAGTTCTCGCCTCTGCGGGTATAATTATCGCCAGACACAGGGACGCTGGGATAGCCTTCCCCCCCTGAATCGAGATCAGGGTAGAACACAACTGGAGTTTTTGTATTGTAGCGCATATACTTATCTTCTTCTTTAAGATAGTTCTGTTCTATAAACGTATCGGAGATATTGTCGCTCCAGACGGTATACTGATCAACTGTGTTAAGTTCAGGAAGTTCTTTGGGATAAGGTTTATTGGTTTTCATTAAAGAACCTGTAAAAGCGGCTTCGTATTTGCGGAACTTGTTAAGCTCTTTACGTATTTCAGACGAGGTTATAAGCTCTTTCCCTTTTAATACCATAGCCATTATTAAACCTACAATTACAAGCACTATGGAAAGCTCAACAAAAGAAAACCCTTTTTTCATAGCCTTTACCCCCAAAATCACCGAAAAGAGAAACTACACCCCTACAAATAGAGGAATTCCGCTCTATGATACAATATTTTATCTAGGAAAAGCAAACGTTTTTTACTCTAAAGATAATTCCCATTGAATATCTTATCATTTTGCGCTACAAATATTAGAAGGAGGAGGGATTATGAGCGTTAGTTTAGGCATAAACATCGATCATGTGGCAACTCTTCGCAATGCTAGGGGAGAGACCGAGCCTGAACCTGTTTTAGCTGCGGCTATGGCGGAGTTAGGCGGCGCGGATGCTATAACCATACATCTTAGAGAGGACCGTAGGCATATTAGAGAGCGGGATGTTATGTTAATACGCGGCACCTCAAAACTTCCGCTGAATTTAGAGATGGCTTGCATAGACGAGATAGTTAAGATTGCTTTGCAGGCAAAACCTAATCTCTGCACCCTTGTGCCCGAAAAGAGAGAGGAGCTCACCACAGAGGGGGGCTTAGACGCCATAGAAAAGTTCGACGTTTTAGAGAGAACAGTTAAAACCCTTATGAATAGCGGTATTGAAGTTTCCATCTTTGTTGATCCTGACATAGAGCAGATTAGATGCTGCCATAAAACTGGGGCAAAGTATATAGAGCTTCATACAGGAGGCTACGCCGCCTCTGCTGTAAGCCATCTAACCTGGGAGGACGATAAACCTATCCGCGGCAATGGGGAGCTTGCTAAACTTATATTAGCGGCGGAATTTGCTCAAGAGTTAGGTTTAACAGTTAATGCAGGGCATGGCTTGAATTACCAGAATACTGCTGAAGTAGCCCGCATTAGAGGGATAAATGAGCTTAATATAGGGCATTCAATAATTGCAAGGGCGGTCTTTGTTGGGCTTGTTCAGGCGGTAAAGGACATGAAAGAGGTTATAAATAGATGCTTGGCTGCGACATAGCAGACATCCGCCGTATAAATAGGAGCTATGAAAGGCACGGAGCAGCTTTTTTGAACAAGATTTTAACACAAGCTGAGCAGGATATTTTCTTCAAACGCGGCGAGTCTATAACCTTTTTAGCGGGACGTTTTGCCGCAAAAGAGGCGCTCTCAAAGGCATTAGGAACAGGGATAGGCAGACTCGCTTTCACAGATATTGAGGTTCTGCCTAACGAGTTTGGGCAGCCGGCTTTAACTGTTCGCGGTTATAACTTTTCTAAGTGCGAACTCTCAATCTCCCATTCGAAAGGCTACGCCGTTGCTGTGTGCATCTTAGAGTATTAGCGGTTTTCTTAGTAAGATGTCTGGCAGTTGTATGCCGTCTCCCAAAAAAGGTATTCAAATTTAAGGCTTGAGATGAAAATCTCCTCTAGCCGTTGCTCCCCCTTGCTGTCTAAATTTATACAGAGGTTGTCAAGCACAGGGAAGAGCCAATCAAACGATGCGCTGTATTCACTGGAAGCGTAAGCCTCTATCCAGCTTTTATAATAGTTGTTGTCTAATTGGGCTTTATAATCGATTTTCAGCCTCTTTGCATAGTCTGCATATGTCCATGCGCAAGGCAATACTGCAGCTATTATATCCGCCAGTGAGCCTGTGAACGCAATAGAGAGCATGTATGAGGTATATGCTTGATTAGACAGCGATGCTTTGCAAGCATCCACCTGCTCTTCTGAAATTCCAAAAGACGCCATATAATCTCTATGCACCTTAATCTCTTCATTAAACGTGGAGTGGGCGAGCCCTATAAAGCGTGCGGCAAGTTCAAATGTATCAGACTTTACAGCAGCAAGGGCAAAGAGTTTTGCATAAGCTGATAGGTATTGGTAGTCTTGCAGAAGGTAAAATCTGAACTTTTCAATGGGGAGCGCTGCTTCCCCTAACTCTTGAACGAAAGGGTGGCGATAGCCATCCTCCCACGCATCTGAGGCTTTAGTTTTCAAGCGCTGGGAGATATCCATCCTTGCTTCTCCTAGTATAAATTAGAGTTAGAGTGTAGCACAAGCGGATTAGAAATGTAAGAAAAGAGAAAGGTATTAAGTAAAG
>JAISNW010000189.1 GCA_031276055.1 Deferribacteraceae bacterium
GCAGACCTTAAAAAACTTAACGATTCGCTAGTGGACAGTGTATCTTTAGTATTTATAGATGAGATTCATAGGTATAACAAAACCCAGCAAAACCTCCTCTTAAAATTAGTTGACGATAGGCTTATCAAAATTATAGGCGCATCCACAGAAAACCCTATTTATAGCCTTATCCCCGCTTTTCGCTCCCGCAGCCTTATCTTCAATTTTAAGCCGCTGGTTAGAGAAGACTTTCTTATTTTAGCGCAGAGGGCTGCTGAGCGCCTAAAACAGATATACAACCTTTCAAGCGTAGATTTCAGCGCTGTTTTTGAAGATATCGCCCGTGAAGCCGCAGGGGATGCTAGAAGGTTCTTAAACCTCATGGAAGTATCTGCTCTTATGGCAAAAAGAGATGGGGATATCCTCCGACTATCGCCTGAAGGGCTAGGCGATCTCGTAAAAAAGCGGAGATTTGATGATGATGAATATTATGACATCCTCTCTGCTTTTATAAAATCGATACGAGGATCAGACCCTGACGCCGCTCTCATCTGGGGGCTTAAACTCCATGCCAGCGGGGTTGGCGCTGAAAGTATATTCCGAAGGCTTTTAATAAGCGCCAGTGAAGATATAGGCAATGCCTACCCTGACGCCCTTGTTTTCGCCAACGCCGCCCTTTCTGCCTATCTTAATACGGGAGAGCCTGAAGGGGTAATAATATTAGCGCACGCTATAACCTTTCTCGCCTCCTGCCCTAAAAGCAATAGGAGCTATATGGCTCTGGAGAAGGCAAAAAAATATCTGGCAGAAAACGATCCTGAAGTGCCTATAAATATCGCCCATAATCCGAAAGGGTATATATACCCTCACGATAAGGGAGGGTTTGCCCCCCAGAGGTATAAACCCGACGGGGTAAAGTTTTATGAACCTTCAGAGAACGGCTATGAACAGAAGATATTAGAGAGGTTAAACCGCCTCTGGGGAAGGCAATAGCTTTATGAGCAATATTAAAGGGGAGCTTAGAGAGAATATGCGGCGGCTTAGAGACTCCCTCCCAAAAAGTTATCGCGACTTAGCTTGTGAGACGGTAGCTGAGGAATTTGCTGCAAATTGGGGTTGCTATGACTCTTTCGCCCTATACTCCCCTATAGGTTCAGAGGTGGATACAGCGCCTCTGTTAAAAACCCTTTCAGGCAAAGATATTCTCTATCCAAAGGTATTCGGCGGAGAGCTTGTCTGGGGGAAGGGGGAGTTGATTGTTGGCTACGCGGGAATTAGAGAACCTGTTTTACTAGTTGATTATCGCCCGCAGGCGGTAGTTGCGCCATGTTTGGCTTTTGATAAAGATAATTATCGGTTAGGTTATGGAAAAGGGTATTACGATAGATTTTTGGCGAAGTTTCCTGACATATTCTCTGTTGCGATAGCCTTTGCCTGCCAAGAGGTAGATACTGTTTTTCCTGAACCGCACGATGTTAGAGTGGCTGCAGTGCTCACTGATAAAAAACTGCTTTCCGTTAAAAATAAATGATTAAGAGGTTATATATATGCAGACAGAACTAGCTTTAGTACTATTCATAATTGCTGTTTTTGTTCTATCGTTGGCTATCGGTTTTGTAGTCGGCTACCGCACAAAGCTAAAGATGGTGGAGATGGAAAATATCAAGTTGAGCAAAACCCATGCTGAGCTCAACGCCGCCGCTAAACGCGAAGCAGAGGAGATAATAAAAGAGGCGAAGCTGGAAGCCAAAGAGGTTATCTTTAAGGGGCGTCAAGATATGGAGAAGGAGGCTAAGGAAAAGCGTAAAGAGTTTAATCAACTTGAACGGAAGTTAGACTTGAGAGATGAAGCTCTTGATAAGAAACAGCAGAACATTACTCTTAAAGAGGAGCTCCTTGAAAAACACTATCAAGAGTATGAGCAGAAGATGAAAGAGGCGGCGGCGCTGCAGCAGAGGAATGAGGAGATAAAGACAGCCCTCCTCTCTGAAGTGGAGAGGGTTGCCGCGATGACTAGAGAGGAGGCTAAACGCTCCCTTATAGACCAGATGATAGAGGAAGCAAAGAGCGATTCTGCCCGCCGCATCAAAGAGATAGAGGAAGAGCTCAAAGAAGAGTCCGATAAAAAAGCAAGGAGCATCATCTCCACCGCTATTCAACGTTGCGCTCCCGAATATGTAGGCGAAATTTCCGTAACTGTGGTGAACCTCCCCAGTGAAGATATGAAAGGGCGGATCATAGGTAGAGAAGGGCGGAACATCCGCGCCTTTGAATCTGTCACAGGGGTGGATATAATAGTTGACGATACGCCTGAGGCGGTCATCCTCTCCTCTTACGATCCTTTTAGGCGCGAGATAGGGCGGCTTACCCTTGAAAAGTTGATCGCCGATGGGCGCATCCACCCCGCCCGCATTGAAGAACTCTATGATAAAAGCTCAAAAGAGTTAGACAAACAGATCAAAGAGATCGGCGATGAGGCTGTATTTCAACTGGGCTTGCATAATATAAGCCCAGAGATAATAAAGCTGATCGGACGGTTGAGATACCGCACAAGCTATGGACAGAATGTGCTAGGGCACTCTTTAGAGGTTGCAAAGATAGCGGGCTTTATGGCGGCGGAGCTTGGAATGAACGAAAAGGTGGCAAAGCGCGCAGGGCTTCTCCATGATATAGGCAAAGCCGTTGACTATGAGCAAGAAGGTTCGCACACCACTATCGGGGTGGGGATTGCGAAGAGGTATAAAGAAGATTGGCGCGTTGTAAACGCTATAGCAAGCCACCACGGCGAAGAAGAGTTTAAGTGTGTGGAGGCGGTTTTAGTGCAGGCGGCGGATGCCATATCTGCATCGCGCCCAGGTGCAAGGCGTGAGGTGCTGGAAAGTTATATCAAACGCCTTGAAAAGCTGGAAGAGGTCGCAAGCTCATTTGAAGGGGTAACAAGAAGCTTTGCTATACAGGCGGGCAGAGAGGTGCGCATAATTGTTGAACCTGAAAAGGTAAGCGATGAGGCTATTATAAACCTCTCACGGGATATATCCCGCAAAGTTGAAGAGGAGCTGACATACCCTGGTCAGATAAAGGTTACTGTGATACGTGAGTCAAGATCTGTAAACTACGCCCGTTAGGATCTGTTTTCATGGTTCTTGAATTGCAGGATCTCTGTTTCAGCATAGGCTCCAGCGAAACATTAAAAGGCGTAAACCTCTCGGTGGGCGGCGGCTGCATCCTCTGCATTATGGGGGCGTCAGGTGCGGGCAAAACAACGCTGTTAAGGCTTATAGACGGTTTAATAAAACCTTCCCGCGGTAAGATTAGCATCTTCGGCAGGGCTCTTGAGTCGTATAAAAAGAGGGAGCTTGCCAAAATTATAAGCTATGTCCCTCAATTTGCCCCCTTTGAGGTCCGCCTTACTGTAGAAGAGTATCTGCTTACGTCTCGTTTTGCCTACATGAACCTTTTAGGCAGCCTCACCAAAGCCGATCATGCTGAAGTTGATAAGGCTCTCTTTCTAACAGGAACAGAGAAGTTAAGCCGTCGCGATATATCCACCCTGTCAGGCGGCGAGATGCGGCGGATAATGCTTGCGGCGGCTCTAGCGCAAAGTCCGCAGATTATCTTGCTTGATGAACCTACTGTATACTTAGACCCAAAAGGCGCTTTAGATATATTGCTCTTATTGCAGAAGATATATCAGAGCGGGATAACCATTATTATGGTGACCCACGATGTTAATCAAGCGCTCCTATTTGGTTCAGACTTCGCGGGGCTCAAAAACGGAGAGATATTTTTCCATGAAAGCAGTGTGAAGGCGATATTGAATAGAGGGCTTATTGACGCTCTCTTTGATATGCACTTTCATCAAGTTTACCACGCGGCGGATAAGACTCTTCAATTGGTGCCCGCTAAATGAGGAATTCATTTATAATAGCTGTAATCTCTCTAGCCATCTTGATTGCAGCTCCTTTTATGGGGCGGCAGATAATCTATCCTTCTGAAATCTTTTCAGGCGGTGTTGATGCTGAGATATTTTGGCAGTTAAGAGTTCCTAGGATAGTTTTAAGCTATCTGGCGGGAGCGGCGCTCTCCATGTGCGGAATGGTCTTTCAGGCGGTTTTTCGCAACCCCCTTGCCACCCCTTATACATTAGGCGTAGCAAGCGGAGCATCGCTTGGGGCGGCGGTATTTTATATGCTCTCGCTTCCTATAGCGGGCGGCGGTTCGCTGTTTGCCTTCGCTGGGGCGATCTTAACCATGCTTGTGGTGTTTGCCGCAGGCAGCTATGGCAACTCTCTTCTATTGGCGGGAGTTGCAGTTAATTTTACCTTTTCGGCGGTGGTGATCTTTATTCAGTATATCTCAAGCTATGCCAGCACCCTTATGATAATACGTTTTATGATAGGGGGGCTTGAAACGGCTTCAGCAGAACTTCTCCCGCCTATTCTCTTCGCAGTGTTGCTAGGCTTTGCCGTCACCCTCTTATTAAGGCGGCACCTTGATCTATTGAGCCTTGGAGAAACTGCAGCACAGAGCAGGGGAGCGGATGTCGCCCGAACAAAGCTGGCTCTCTTCGCCATGACTTCGCTTGTGCTTGCAACGGTGGTTAGCATAACAGGTCCTATAGGCTTTGTGGGGTTGATGTCGCCGCATATATCAAGGCTGCTGGTTGGAAACTCCCACCAGCGGCTGGCTGCCGCCTCTTTCCTCTTTGGCGGCGGATTTCTTACACTATGCGACAGCGCGGCGCGGATTATTATATTCCCTGCCGAAATACCCGTTGGGGTGATTACATCAATTTTAGGCGGACCTTTCTTTATATTCCTATTGGCAAAGAACCGTAAAAAGAGCGGGAGTTTAGCAAGCTAGGTAAGTTGTAAAAAATGATGTCCTTTCC
>JAISNW010000214.1 GCA_031276055.1 Deferribacteraceae bacterium
ATAGAACCATCATCAGCTATGCAGCGGGTAAAGTAATAGCGGTAGTTTTTATCAGAGGCAGGTTTCAGCCCCACCTTGAAATCATTCTCATTGAGGAGCCCTGATTTAAGAAGAGCCGCCTCCGCAGCCTTAGAATCTGCAAGGGTAATAACGCTGAACCCTGTGTTTTCTGCACCTGGCAGCCCTTTATACTGTTTATAATATACGGTGAAGGCAGAGCGCATATTTTCAAATTTGGCGCACTCCCTCTTTAATTTAGCAACATCTATTATAGTGTTGACCTTTAACACAATCGCCATAACTAGACCGATTATTATAAGCACAATGGCAAGTTCGTAAATTGTAAACCCTTTCTTCTCTCTCATATTTCCTTACGCCTCCGCCGCCTAAAAAGTTTATCAGACTAAGATTGGTAACTGTGCAGTTATTTTATGCTCTTACCCCTCTTTCGTCAACCAAAATCTTTTATAGCCTTGTCTATTCTAATATCTCACTCGCTGCTTGATAATATCCTTTTATTATGGTATTTACAAAATCGGAGAAAGTTAAATGGAAATGCCCATCAGAAAGAGATATATGATATTTGAGCTTATCAGAGCAGTTTCAAGAGATTCAAACCCTTATCTGCGCATGATCTTATCAGATAACGGCGCTCTTATAAATGCCGTAATGTTTGATCCTAAACTCCCTTTTGAGCCTCGCAAAGGGGATATGGTTGAGATAACCGCTGTTTTACAGAACTTTAACAACAAACCGCAGCTAAAAGTAAGCGATATGTCGTTTATAGCGGCTGCAAGTGTAGACGCCTTTCTCCCTAAAAGCAAACATGAACCGCAGGCGATGATTGCGGAACTTAAAAGGCTTGTGGAGAGCAATGTAAAAGATACGCACCTTGCCCAACTGTATAGACTATTCTTTGAAGACAGCGGGCTTTGGGAGCCGTTTCAAGTTATGCCCGCCGCCAAAACCGTTCACCACGCCTATATTTACGGCTTATTGGAGCACACCTTAGGGGTTGTTCGTCTGGCGGTTAAGATAACCCCTCTCTACCCCACCCTCAACGGAGAACTGGTCATACTCGGGGCTTTATTCCACGATGTCGGCAAGGTTTATGAGCTTACGGCAGATCCTGGTTTTGACTACACCCTTGCAGGCAATCTTTTAGGGCATCTCGTAATAGGCGGCGGTATATTAAACGATTATATCAGCAAGATAGAAGGTTTTCCTGAAGAGCTGAAAATTCACATCCTGCATCTTATGGCAAGCCACCATGGAGAGCTTGCTTTTGGTTCTCCACAGGTGCCGAAAACCGCCGAAGCGATCCTTCTTCATGCTATAGACGACTTAGACGGGAAGTTAGGGGCTCTTGCCGCAGTAATAAGTAGAGACGGAGTCGCCCCAGGTTCTTGGAGCAACTACGATAGGATTCTGGAGCGGCAGATATATCTGCCTAAAGGTTAAGGGGAGATAAAATGGAAAAGAAAAAACACCCTATAAGGAGCATATTCATAACAGGGTTAGTGGCAATGCTGCCTCTAGTGCTTACACTATATCTCCTGAAGATAATATACAGCATCATAGTTTCCAACCTTGCTCCGCTGTTTTCTAAATTTGCCGTGCTATACAAGGTGAAGATACCCGAATCGCTCGAAGGGGTTGTAACGATAGTTCTATTGGTATTCTTCATCTTCCTTGTGGGGCTTCTTACGAGGCTGTATATAGGCAAGCTCTTATTGAAGCTCTTAGACAAGATAGTCAGCACTATCCCTCTAGCTAATACAATTTACACCGCTGTAAAGCAGATGATAGATTCTTTTGGCTCTTCCACAAGCAATTTCAGAAAGGTGGTGCTCTTACACGCCCTCAATGCTAATAATTATTGCATCGGTTTTGTCGTTAGAGACACCCAAGCTGCCATAAACGCCCCTATAGGCGAGCCTGCTTACAATGTTTTTGTGCCTACCGCCCCTAATCCAACCTCAGGTTTTATTGTAATTATCTCTAAGAAAGAGTGCATTGATCTCTCAATCAGCGTAGAAGAGGGGGTTAAATTTATACTCTCGGTCGGGCTCTTAAACTTCTCAACTCCCGAAGAAGCCGAGAGGAAGATTGAGCAAACCGTTGACAGCAATACAAAATAAATTTTGTTGAAAATGTGTGGATAACTTATGAGCGCCGTAGGCTTATATAACAAGCCCTTTCAGCGCCTAAAGCCTAAAGTGCTTGAAAATACTCTCTATCCGCCAACTATTGCGGTTTTATTGGGCTTATGCAGTAAGCATTTTTTTATAAAAATTTTTGTGGAAATGTTGTGGAAAATAAGGAAAAATATAATTGGATGTCCTTTTGTTTCAAAGCGATAGTTAGTCTGCTTGTTTTTTAATCAACCGAGCAGACCTCTTTTTACAGCAGGAGGGGGGTTATATGAAGAAGCTGCGTTTATATAAGCTGAGAGTCAACGCTGAAGAAGATGCGGTCTTTCTAATGAGCAAGGGGATCGCTACTATTATACACGGCGACGCTGCTCCTGCTGTTTTAGAAGAAAATTTTGGGAAAGAGCCGATAAGCATCTCCGTTGAAGATGCTCTATTTGATGAGGCTCACCGTTTATTAGATGAAAAGTATAACTCTGAACCGATATTGCAGATGACTAAATGGGCGGCAAGAACTCTGAAAGGCAAGCACAAGAAGAAAAGATAGATCACGCCGCATAAGCAAACTCCATGAACTAAACCTTGCTTAATAGTCTATTTTGTTATACTATTCAAGCGCCAGTTAGAATGGAGATTAAATTATAGATGAGCGAACTTGAGCCGCAGATACTGAACACCTCTGTTGAAGAGGTTATGAAAACAAGCTACCTTGATTATTCTATGAGCGTTATTGTTGGGCGGGCTCTCCCTGATATTAGGGACGGGCTTAAACCTGTTCAACGTAGAGTGCTCTTTGCGATGTCTGAGGAAGGGTTGGAATATGGGAAAGCCCGCCGAAAATCCTCCAATGTTTGCGGGATTGTTATGGGTAGATACCACCCGCATGGGGACTCTTCTATATATGAGGCTCTTGTTAGGTTGGCGCAGCCTTTTTCCCTGAGATATCCTCTAGTTGATGGGCAGGGCAACTTCGGCTCTATAGACGGCGATGACGCCGCTGCTATGCGGTATACCGAAGCACGTCTTCACAAGATTGCAGGCGAGCTGCTCGCAGACCTTGATAAAAACACTGTAGATTTTCTCCCTAACTATGACTCCTCTTTAGAAGAGCCTTCTGTGCTCCCTGCTAAATTCCCTAACCTTTTAGTAAACGGTTCCGGCGGTATTGCAGTTGGAATGGCGACTAATATCCCTCCGCATAACCTTACAGAGCTTATGAACGCACTTATCCACCTAATTGATCACCCTGAAGCAGCTCCAGAGTCGCTTTTTTCAATAGTTAAAGGGCCGGACTTTCCCACGAGGGCTGCAATTTTAGGCACTACGGGGATTATAAATGCGTATAAAACGGGGAAAGGTTCTATTAGAATCCGTTCAAAAGCTGTATTTGAAGAGCTTAAAAACGGCAAAATTCAGATCGTTGTTACAGAGATTCCATATCAGGTCAACAAATCTGCTCTAATTGAAAAGATAGCTGAACTCGTTAGAGATAAAAAGATAACAGGGATAGCAGACCTTCGAGATGAATCCACCGATGATGTTAGGATAGTTATTGAGCTTAAACGCGGCGAAACCGCCTCGGTTATCCTAAACCAACTCTATAAGAACACACAGCTTGAAACAACCTTTGGCATAAATATGGTAGCGCTGCTCAGAGGGAGGCCTAAGACCGTCTCACTGTATGAAATCCTAGATGAATTTATTAACCATAGAATTTTAGTTGTCATCCGCCGCACTAACTTCCTCTTAAAAAAAGCCGAGGATAGAGCGCACATTATTGAAGGGCTTATTACAGCTGTAGAGAATATAGATGAGGTTGTCCGCATCATTAAATCTTCTGCGGATGTTTCTGAAGCCAAAAGCCGCCTTAAACAGAGGTTTTCTCTATCTGATGCTCAGAGCGCAGCCATTATGGATATGCGCCTTGCCCGCCTTACAGGGCTTGAGATAGACAAGCTGCAAAATGAATATTCCCAGCTGATGAAAGATATAGCATATTATAAGAATATCCTTGAAAACCGTTCAGAGCTCATGAAACTGATAAGAACAGAGTTTGAAGAGGTTCGCGGCAAATTCGGCGATGAGCGCCTTACTCAGATAGTTGATGCGCCTAATGACGATATTGCAGACATCGATCTCATATCTAACGATGAGATGGTAGTTACCGTTACCCATAACGGCTATATAAAAAGAACCCCTCTAACAAATTTTTCCGCGCAAAAACGCGGCGGTAAGGGCAAAAGCGGCGCTTCCTCTAAAGTAGATGACTTTGTAGAACAGATACTCGTTACCACAAACCACTCTAAACTTCTCTGTTTCACCGCAACCGGCAGCGTTCACTTTTTGAATATCTACAACCTCCCTGAAATGAACCGCGATACAAAAGGGCGGCATATCTCTAACTTTATCGCCCTTGAACCCTCAGATAGGATAGCAGCCACCCTTACCACAGAGAGCAAAGACGAAGATAAAACTATTGTTTTTGTGACTAAAAAGGGCGTCATAAAAAATATTGCAGTCCACGAATTTCGAAGCGGGCGCAATGGGATGCTCGTCTTAAAGCTCGCTGAAGATGATAATCTTGTTGCTACCCTTATTACCTCTGAAAATGATAGAATCTTTATTGCTACCCGTTTTGCAAAGTGCATCCAATTTTTATCCAAAGATATTAGGGTCAGCAGGCGCAGATCCGGCGGCGTAAAGGGGATTAAGCTGGCAGCTAAAGATGAAGTTGTTTCCGTTGATGTTATAAACGATGACGGCGGCGATATTATGACCATCACCGCCGCCGGTTACGGCAAGCGCACCTCTATTGAGGAATACAGGGAACAGTCCAGAGGCGGCAGCGGTCTTAAACTCTGCAAGATTACAAAGAAAACGGGATATGTTGCTGGGGTTCTTCAGGTTCTGCCGACTGATGATGTAATGCTTATCACTAAAAGCGGTAAAACCATCCGTTTCGCCGCTACTGATATATCCACATTCAGCAGGGCGACTCAAGGAGTCCGGCTTATGGATACTGCGGGTGATGAAATTATAAGCGTTGCCGTTATTAAAGATATACAAGAGGATTTAGGTTAATATGGCTGTCATCCTTGATGGTTTTACTCTAGCGCAAAAGGTGCGTTCTAAGATAAAAGAGTTGGTTTCAACAT
>JAISNW010000001.1 GCA_031276055.1 Deferribacteraceae bacterium
ACTGCCCGCAATATTCTTTATAAGCATGATATTGCCTAGATTTATCGTCTCTGGACGCAATGCGCCAAACTGTTCAGTTAGTTCCGCCGCAAGTTCAGCAAACCCCCGCCTATCTGCCAACGCCCCAAACCTATTGTAGTATTCCAGACGGATATTAGGATCTTCTATATAATCAGCGGCGATATAGTGTGGGAATTGCGTTATTATCTCGCACGGGTTATCCCGCTCTTCTGAAAGCCCTTGCACAGCGGATTTGATCATATTTATAAACAGCTCATAGCCTACCTTGGTTGCAAAGCCTGACTGCGCCGCCCCTAAAATATCTCCTGCACCCCTTAACTCTAAGTCCGACATCGCTATTTTAAGCCCGCTTCCCAACTCGGACAGCTGCTGTATTATAGAAAGGCGCTTTTTTACAATTGGGGAGAGCCCCTCGAGGTTTTTTACATATAAGCAGCAGCAGCCGCGCTTATCGGAGCGCCCTACCCGCCCTTTAAGCTGGTAGAGCTGTGAAAGCCCAAATGTGTGGATGTCGTCTATAACTATGGTGTTTACATTGGGGATATCAATCCCATTTTCAATAATAGATGTAGAGACCAGCACATTTATATCTCCGTGGTAGAACTCTGTTAATATTTTATCAAGCTCGCGCGGCGGAGTCTGCCCGTGTGCAACGCGGATTGCAGCGTGAGGCAGCTTTGCCCTAACGAATGCCGCCGCCGCTGAAATATCTGATATGCGGTTATGTAGATAAAATGCCTGTCCGCCGCGCTCCAACTCTTTTCTAATGGCGTCTGCTGCCTCATCCTCGCTTTTTATAACCTTCATCACTACCGGAAGGCGGCTTGCAGGCGGTGTTTCAATTACGCTCATATCCCGTATCCCTGAAAGCGACATCTGAAGGGTTCTAGGTATTGGGGTGGCGCTTAGAGAGAGAACATCTATATTTACCTTCATCGCCTGAATCTTCTCCTTATGGGATACGCCGAAACGTTGTTCTTCGTCAACAATGAGAAGTTTAAGGTTCTTAAAGACCAGCTCGCTCGAGAGCAGTTTATGAGTTCCGATAAGGATGTCTATCTGACCTTCAGAGACTTTGCGGCAGATCTCCCTAAACTCTTTTGCGGTGCGGAAACGGCTGACATAATCTATCTTTACTGCAAACTCTCTAAAACGCTCGGTGAATGTATTGTAGTGCTGGCGCGCTAAAACTGTGGTGGGCACAAGAACCGCCGTCTGCACCCCCGATTGTGCTGCAAGAAAAGCAGCCCGCATCGCCACCTCAGTTTTTCCAAAACCTACGTCGCCGCAAATTAGGCGATCCATAGGGGTATCGCTCTGCATATCTTTATATACGTCTAAAACAGCTGCAAGTTGGTCTTCTGTTTCGTCATACTTAAAACGTTGCTCAAACTCCTCTATCAAGAGCGGATCCGCCTGAAAAGCAAAACCTTTGCGCGCTTTGCGCTCGGCATATAAGATAAGGAGGTCTTGAGCAATCTTCGCTGCAGCGCGCCGAGCGGAAAGTTTGGCTTTCATCCATGAAGATGTATGCAAACTGCTCAAACGCGGAGCTGAAGCGCCTAAACCTATATATTTTTGAATCTCCTGAATCTGCTCTATTGGGGTAAAGAGGGTTTCGCCGCCGTCATAGCCTATTTCAAGGTAATCCCCCTCAACGCCGCCTAAAACCATATGTTTAAGCCCTTTATAAACCCCTATCCCGTATCTGCCGTGAACGATAAAATCTCCGGCGGCGATATCGGCAATAGATGTGGAAAATATCTGCCTCGCCGCTTTAGCGCTCTTTTTGCGGGTAAAACCAAATATCTCTGCATCAGCGACCATTAAAAAACGTCTTCGCTCATCGATAAAGCCGCCGCTTATCCTCTTTGGATATAGGTATATCTTCGGTTTTTTATCAGTCTGTGTGATGTTCTCTATCTGTTTAAGCTCTACCTCATGATCCCTGCAAAAATCTTTCAGCAGTGCAATAAAACGTTCACTTTCAAAAGAGGTTACGGCGGTATAACCGTCATCCAGCGATTTTTTAATCAGATCGATCGCTTTCGTGAGGTTGTAGTAGGGGTTTTTCTTTTCAAAGATAAAGTATGAAACGGCGCTTTTATAATGGGCGGCAATAGATTCATCTGAAAGAGATATATCTGAAAGGATAGTATACTCTCTACTTTCAAGGAAGTTTACAAACTCTCTCTGCGGCGTAAACACCCCTAGAGCATCAATATCTGCAAAGCCCAGACTGGCGTCAAGCCCTGTAAAGAACCGCTCTAAACGCTCGTGAATGCCATCCTGCAAAACCACAAGCTCAAAATCCCCCTGAATATAATCTATTAGGGTGCACCCTCTTTCATAAACTATATGCGTCAACCAGTGAAGCCCTGCGAGTTTGCCAAAAAAAGCAATATCCTCTTTTATATGAGGCGGTATTGGAGTTTCAAGGAGTTCGGGGAGGGTTAAAAGGATCTCTGAAACAGGGAGCATCTTAATTTTGTCCAACTCCTCCGTCTGCCTCTGGGTTTGCAGAGAGTAGTGAAAAAGCGAGTCAATTTCAGCGTCAAAGTAATCAAGACGCACAGGTGATGAGGAGTTTATAGGGAATATATCTACAATCCCGCCGCGTATGCAGAATTCACCCTCTTCGCTTACCACCTCCACCATAATGTAGCCTAGCCGATCGAGCTCTTCTGCAAGCTGTTCAGGGGGATGCCGCCTCCCTCTAAAAAGGGTAATCTCCGCCCTGTCAAAGACGTCAGGCGGAGCGATCTTTTTTAGAATTCCATATAGGGTTGTTATTACTATAAAATTATCGTTTCTAAGGATGGCTTTTAGAGAGAGCGAGCGCAATCTAGCTACCTCTGGGCGCACCCTAACCCTTTCAAAAGGAGCGTGGAGATATTCGGGGAAGAGGTAAATCTGGGCGGTGGAGGTATTAAAAAAGGTTAATTCGTTGAATAAAAACTCTGCCTGCTTCTGATCTTCGGCGATCACAACGATGGGCTTTGCACCTTTATTGCTTAAAAGCGCAAGCGCCCTGCTTGCCCCCCAAAGATTTGAAATATAGGCGGCGTTCTTATCGTTTCCCATCGCTTTAAGGGCGTTAAACTTGCCTGAACATCAGAGCTCCCACCGCCTCGCACACCGACTGTAAGATAAAAAGGTGGAGGTTTTGAACCATTAGGTAGTTTTTAATATCTGCTTCAATGAATACATCAGATAAATTTTTCAATCTGCCGCCTCCTAGACCTATAAGGGCGATAGTTTTTGCTCCATTGTCGGCGGCATAGCGGAGCGCGTTCTGTAAAGGCTCATAAGGGGCAGCTGCGGAGATCCCCCATAGCACATCTTTATCTGTAATCATGGCGGAAATCTGACGGGTGAAAATATCATCATCGCTCTGCAATGCTATTGAATCAAGCGAAGCAGCGGGT